>CAYJCS010000001.1:0-22417 GCA_964368715.1 uncultured Bacteroidaceae bacterium
AAATTTGTATTGTTTTCTTTGAGTCCGACCGTGTTCGATACGCGCGCCGCCATTGGCACGGCGGATACGCCCGCTGAACCGATAAGCGGATTGATTTTGCCTTTTGTTACCCAGCAAAGAAGTTTACCCACAAGCAAACCGCCTATTGTCGCAAAGACAAAAGCGAACAATCCGAGAGCAATAATTTCTATGGTTTGGAGTGTTAGGAAGTTGCTGCCGACTGCCGTCGCGCCGACCGATATGCCCAAAAACAGCGTGACAATGTTCATAAGCGTGTTTTGAGCAGTATCGGAAAGTCTTTCGGTAACTCCGCATTCTTTCAACAGATTGCCAAACATCAAACAGCCGAGCAAAGGCGCCACGGAAGGGAGCAACAAACAGGTTGCAAGAGTAACGATAATCGGGAAAAGGATTTTCTCGGCTTTGGTCACTTCGCGTGTTGACTTCATAACGACGGCTCTTTCTTTTTTGGTGGTTAAAAGCTTCATAAGCGGCGGCTGAATCAGCGGAATCAGCGCCATATACGAGTATGCGGCAACTGCAATAGGGGCAAGCAGATGAGGGGCAAGCGATTTTGTGAGCCAGATTGCGGTCGGGCCGTCCGCACCGCCTATAATGCCTATACTGGCGGCTTCGTTTCCTTCAAATCCGAGTGCTATTGCGAGGAAAAATGCCACGTATATGCCAAACTGCGCCGCAGCACCGAGTATTAGCGATTTGGGATTGGAAATAAGCGGCCCAAAGTCCGTCATCGCGCCCACGCCCAAGAATATAAGGCAAGGATAAACGCCCGTTTTGACGCCGATGTAAAGCACGTCGATTAGTCCGCCGTGTTGCAAAATATTCAAATAATCAATGTCGGTTGTGGTCCACCATTCAGAATGGTAAAGCATATCGCCGACACCTGCCACGGGCAGATTTGTGAGCAACATTCCAAACGCTATACCGACAAGCAACAAAGGCTCAAATTTCTTTTTAATTCCGAGATAGAGAAAGACGCACGCTAATAAAAGCATCACAGCGTTCTGCCAGCCGAAATTTGCCAAGCCGCTACTTTCCCATAAGTTTTTTAGGGTCTCAAGTATATCCATAGCGTCCTCTAAATTATTTCAATCAAAGGCGCGCCGGTGTTAACCGCGGCACCCTTCTGCACAAAGATCTGTCCGACTGTGCCGTCTTTTGGCGACACGATTTCGTTTTCCATCTTCATTGCTTCGAGTATAATCAAGACGTCGTCTTTTTTTACCTTTTGTCCCGAAGACACCTTTACTGCGTTGATATTACCGGGAAGCGGCGATTTGATGGCATCTGCACTGCCGGTAGCCGCAGGTGCTGCCGCTTGTGCTAACGGTGCAGCGGGCTGTGCCGCTACAGGTGCGGACGGTGCAGCCGCGGGAGATACCGCTTCATATTCTCTTTGCAGTATGGCTTCACCCTTTTCAACTTCTACTTCATATATTTTTCCGTTCAACGTAACCTTGTATAACATTATTTTCCCTCCGAGTCTATTCTCTTTATGGATTTGAATCTCAATTGATTTAGCGGCGTGCCGGTTGTATCGGCAACGATTGCCATTATCATAGCGGCGTCGCGCTCTTCCGTGCCGACAAGTACCATTTCTCCGTAACTTCCGGACGCTTTTTGAGGAGCGATTTGGTCGGGAGTTTGCGTTGCGACTACCTTTGCTTTCTTTTTCAAAAAAGTCGGTAATTTGCTCGCGACAGCGGGCGATTTTTCTGCAGCAAAGCCCATAAGGCGGACAATGCACATCAAAAATGCAAGCACCAAGAAAACGACAGCAATGCCGATTAAAGACAAAATAAAAGCATCAAGCAGTGGCATAATTATTCCTCCTTCATATCGCCGATTGGCTCAATGGTATACTTGACCACTTTTTCTTCTCTGGCTTTTCTTGCCGCAAAATATTTTTCTGTTACTTGCGGAAATGCGATATAACTTAGTACGTCTTCGTCACTCCTTGCGATACCTGAAAGTTCTTTTTTCGTTTTATCGAAAAGCGGCTTCAAAGAGTCGGCATATCTTCCTGTTATTGGCTTTTCGTCGCCCAGTACTTTTTTCAACACGTCGCGGTCAATTGGCGCAGGCGTTGTGCCGTATTCGCCCATACAATAGGATTTGACTTCTTTGGAAATGTTTTTATAGCGCTCGCCCGCAAGCACGTTGGACGCTGCTTGAACGCCCACCATTTGGCTCATGGGAGTGACAAGCGGAGGGTAACCCAGCTCAGCACGAACTTTGGGCATTTCATTCAAAACTTCTTCAAACTTGTCAAGTGCGTTTTGCGCTTTCAATTGCGCTACCAGATTGCTGAGCATTCCGCCCGGGACCTTGTAGGTCAAAGCGTCGGTGTCGGTTGCCATCATTTTGGGATTGAGCGTGCCGTTTTCGATATATTCGTCGCGCACGGGTTTGAAGAAATCGTTGACTTCTTTTAAAACCTTTTCATCCAGTCCCGTTGTGTATCCCAGTTGTGTAAGTGCAAAATTAAGCGTTTCGGTTGCAGGCTGCGAGGTACCGCCGCTAAAACACGAAGTAGCGGTGTCAATGACGTCCGCTTTTGCCTCAACTGCTTTAAGATACGTCATAAACGCAAGCCCCGTCGTGCAATGCGTATGCAACACAACAGGCACTTTAACTTGCTTTTTTATAGCAGTAATCAGTTCTTTCGCTTCAAACGGGCTCATTGTGCCTGCCATATCTTTGATACATACGGACGAGGCGCCCATATTTTCAAGCTCTTTCGCTAAAGAGGCAAACGCGTCAAGTGTATGCACGGGGCTTTGGGTGTAACTTAGAGCACCCGACACCATCACGCCTTTCTTTATTGCTTCTTTTGCGGCAACTTCGATGTTACGTAGATCGTTGAGCGCATCAAAGATACGGATAATATCGATACCGTTGTCGACAGATTTATCAACGAACAATCTTACAACGTCGTCGGGATAGTGTTTGTATCCAAGCAGGTTTTGCCCGCGAAGCAACATTTGCAACTTCGTTTGAGGCATTGCTTTTCTTATGTTTCTCAGTCTTTCCCAAGGGTCTTCGTCAAGATAACGCAAACAGCAGTCGAATACCGCTCCTCCCCAACATTCAACCGAGTAATATCCTGCCTTGTCCATAACAGGCAGTATGTCGGCGAATTTAGCATAAGGCAGACGTGTAGCGATCAAAGATTGGTTTGCGTCCCTTAGTACAGTTTCGGTTATACCGATTTTCATTTTTTTCCTCCATATAGGTTTTGTATTTGTTAAGCTTACAAACTTTTATATACGATATATTGTTTTATAATGTATCACAATTATTTGATATCGGCAAGCGGAAGAAGACCGACATTGAAACTCCCGTCATCGGATATTTCAATAACCGTGCCCCCGCGCTGTGTGTATTTCTTGCCGATCTTATAATAGGCGAGGTAATCGATGCTCATTCCGTAGGTCAAACGGATACCCTTGTAGGTCAGTGACAGCGTGTTTAAGTGATCGTGCCCCATAAACATACCTTTGCAACTGCCAAATTTCAGCATTTCGGAGAAGAACTTCCCCTCAACTGTTTTGGGGTAACCGAAATAATTGTCTTTCTCTTGCACGAAACCGTGATGATACTTAACTTCATAGTTATCGCCTCTGTAACATTTTTCCCAAGCATCCTTGAACTCTTTGGGCGGAATATGGAAAAACGCCAGTGACGGCGCAAACGTATCAGCTTTTGATTGTTTTTTAACTTCCCTCTTATACCATTCGATTTGGTCATCGTGGATGACGTCAAAGCCGCTGAAAAAGTTCCAATTCAGATATGCGTTGCTGTCGATAAACATCAAAAGATTGTTAAGAGTTCCGTCGGCGTTTTCAAGGCGGATGCAGTAATTGCCAACTCCGCTCAGTCCATCTTCGCCCTTTTCAAAAAGGCAGTTGTCAAATCTTTTATAAATGTCGGCAAGTCCGTTTTTATCCGTTTTTGCAAAACTTTCCGCATCGTGATTTCCAAACACAAACGTCCAAGGAATATTGAATCCGTTAAGCAATTCACCAACTCGTTTTGCCTCTTTGACGTTGTCACGCGTACCCGAAAACCACGGCATTGGATATCCCATATCGCCGGTTATTACAATCAAATCAGCGTTTGATGCGGCAACAACTTTTTGTACGGCTTCTTCAGCCAGTCTGTCACGATTGCGCGATAAAATTCCCGCTCCGATATGCAAATCGGTGAGTTGCAAAATTCTGAAGGGCTTCCCTTCTTCCTTTCTTATTGTGGTGGTTTCGCCTCGCTTAAAAATCTCTATGCCCATCAACCGCACAACTCCTCCACCAGTTTTTCTCTCTCGATTTGTTCGGCAAGCGTCAGGCTGTCAAGCGCGCCTTCTCGAACCTTATCGTTGAAATAGCGTATGCGGGAGAGCTTTTTGTCGGTTACTTTATAAAAGCACGAAGCCGCAAACGCTATCAAGAAAAGCACTCCGACCGCAATACCAATGAAGATTCTAAGAGCGGTCGCGACACTGTCGGGTTGCGTTACGATTTCTTCCGCTTCGTGTTCGATATAATTCGCTCCTTCAAGCACCCAGCCCACGGATGAGGTTGCAAATGCGGTTGCAATCGTGCGGCTGAACGTCATAACCGCGCCCATACTGCCGGACGGTCTGTTGCCTTTTTTTAGTTCAACCACGTCAACGGTGTCGGGGAAGATAAGCCACGGCATAACCTGCGAACCGCCGAAGAAGAAGCCCATAAGCACCATATCTACAACCAAAATCCAAGGGCTCCAATTTGGTTGAATGCAAACCATCAAAATCACTGTCGCAATAAAGCCCGGAATGGTGAAGCGATATGCAAACTGCTTGGAACGGTGACGCATATTGTAATAGGCTAGAGGCACCGCAATCGCCGCACAAACCATAAACGGCCCTATGACGAATATGGAATTGTTGCCAAGATCCTTGCCGAACAACATCATACCCGAAAGTATGTTTTCACAATAATAGAGTGCAACGGCGCTTATGATGTCCATTGCTATATACGCGCACACGTACATAATGAGGTGCAGATAAAACGACTTCACTTTGATTGTGCCAAAGTATTCTTTCAAATTGAGTTTTTCTCTGTGGTCTTTGTCATAATATGCGCGCTCTTTTACACTAAATCCGCCTATAATGAGCGGCAGTGAAAACAACCCGCCGAAACCAAGGCAAAGCACAAGATAAAATGCAGTGTAACTGATGTTCCCGTCTTTAAGTTGCGAAAGTAACAAGCTGGGAAGCAAAAAGCACAAACCGGCGGAGCCCAAATCGAATAGCAATTTTATCAAATTGGCTTTATTGCGTTCGCGGTAATCCGCGGATATATCTGAACTCATCGAGTTGAAAGGCACTTGAGATATTGACGAAACGGTGCAATAAACAAGATAAGCAATGCAAATCCAAACGGCCTGCAAATTGTCGCCCAAACCCTGAATGGGCGCGAACAAAAAGAGCATCGCAGGGATAATGAGCGCGCCGCCCAAGATTATATAGGGACGGCGTCTGCCCAGTTTTGTACGGGTGTTGTCGGTGATAATGCCAAAAGAAGGGTCGATTATGGCATCCCAAATTTTTGCAACAAGCACGGCTGTCGCCGCGAATTTTGCGGGTATGCCGATTATGCTTGTGAAATAATACATGAGCAGCAGCGAAAGCAAACTGCCTTGTCCGCCGCCGAAAATATCCATCGCGCCGTACATCACTTTTTCTTTGACGGGAATTTTATCTTCTTCTTTAACAGGCGGTTCAGCGTCCTTAAGGTTTTGTTCTATTGCCATTTCTTCTGCCATAAGACACCTCCAAAGCACTACAGAGATGATAACACGTGCGTGCGCGCACCGCAAACTATTTGTTATGGTATTTCCCTATATGGTTGGACATTTCGAAATAGCGTGGTACAATAAAACAGCCTAAAAGTCACAAACTATCTTGAAGGATAGCGATATCTTTTGAGATACATTAAAAAAACAAAAAAAGATAACGGCGGATACAACGTCATAAAGGAGATTTATGAGCGATAAATGCACACATGATTGCGATAGTTGCGACAAAAGCAACTGTGCAGAAAGAAAACAAAGCTTCATTGAAAAGCAAAATGCACTTAGCAACGTCAAAAAAATAATAGGCGTAGTCAGCGGCAAAGGCGGAGTGGGAAAATCTTTGGTCACGTCCTTGCTTGCCGTTACGGCTAAACGCAGACAATTCAACACGGCTATTTTGGATGCCGACATCACCGGTCCGTCCATTCCCAAAGCCTTTGGACTTAAAGGTCGAGTGGAAGTTATGGACGAACACAACATTTTGCCGGCTCAAACAAGGTTTGGCATAAAGGCTATGTCTGTAAACCTGTTGCTTGACGACGAGAGCAAACCCGTCATTTGGAGAGGCCCGATTCTTGCAGGCGTTGTGAAGCAATTTTGGGGCGACGTTGTTTGGGGCGATATTGACTATATGTTTGTGGATATGCCTCCGGGAACAGGTGATGTGCCTTTGACGGTGTTTCAATCCATACCGCTCAGCGGCATCGTCGTGGTGACTTCACCTCAGGATTTGGTCACAATGGTGGTCGAAAAAGCCGTCAACATGGCAAAGATGATGAACATACCCATTTTGGGGCTTGTTGAAAATATGTCTTATTATACCTGCCCCGACTGCGGCAAAAAACTCTCCGTCTTCGGCGAAAGTCATCTTGAGGAAACCGCAAAACGCTTCGGCATAACAAACATCGCAAGGATACCAATCGATCCAGAACTTGCATCGCAGAGCGACAAAGGGCTCATTGAGTTGTTTGAAGGCGATTATCTTGAAAAATTTGCCGACGAAATCGAAAAAGCAGTAAACAAAAAATAATTTACCTTAGGAGTTTCTATGCGCTATACACACATCAACAACGGCACCTGCTCACGCGCAGTCACGTTTGACCTCGACGGTGACAGGGTCAAAAACATATCCTTTGTGGGAGGCTGCGACGGAAACCTCAAAGCCATCGCAAAACTTGTGGACGGCTGGACAGTCGATGAAATCGAAAAAGCCCTCAAGGGCAATACCTGCGGCTACAAAAGGACATCCTGCGCCGACCAACTGGCAACGGCAGTACGCGAAGCCTTCCAAAAAAACAAATAAAGGCAAAACGGACCATAACAAAAATGAAAAACAACCGATATATCGGTTGTTTTCTTTTGGTGGAGCAAGGGCAACGTAAGTCGAATCACCATATTAATTTTAACCATGTATGGATTTTTGAGACGTTTTGTGTCCTATTCGTTCTTGCAAATTCTAGTTTTACATGATAAAATTATATTCGTTTTAAGTGAAGGTGTGATTATGGTGAGGGAAAAAGCTTATATTCAATTTAACCGCTATTTATAGTACTGTTGATTAATTGCAGTAGTTTAATTATTGTGCGGCATTGTCTGCCGCTGCAAATATATCAAGGCACTGTTAAAAAGAATATTTCGACGGAAAAGCTGCCGGCTATTGAAACACAGAAATAAAACTACTTTTACGGGTCAAAACACAAAAGGGAGATAACTATGTCAAAAAAAATGTTTTCCGCGTTCTTGTCATCGGTATACGAATCTTTGCTTGACGAAAGGGAGGCCGTTATCTCAACTATGCTGAATTACCGGGTGTTTCCAATTTGTATGGAGCACTTCACGGTAGCGGATAATAAAAAATTCGATGATATAAAAACATATATTGACGAATCGGATTTCTTTATTTTGCTTTTGGGCGTCGACTACGGTTCCACCGACGCGGACGGAGTCAGTTGGACGGAAAAGGAATACGAATACGCAAACACAATAGTTGGTCAGTATATTCTGGCAATCCAGATGCCCGACCTTGTGGCAATCAAGCAGTTGCCCGAAGAAAACCGAGGCAAAGCACTTAGAAAACAGCTTATCAAGAAAGGCTATTGCAACGAAAAGGTTGACTATATCGTGGGGACTCTAGACAAGCAAATTGCGTTTAGCAACCGCACGATGGCAATCAAGTCTACTGGCATAGAGTCAATCAAAGCGGCGATGACCAATTTTTTTGCCAACAAGTGTTTAGATAACGATACCAATAACGGCTGTATCGGATGGAAACGCTGCACAACTGTGGTCGAGGAAAAACGGTGGAGGGAAAAGAACGAGTCTCTCAATCTGAATACTTCGGATACGTCAAAATTTCCAGAGGGAAAGTTGTATCACATTCATCTGTGCAAAAACAGCCCTAGCTATCTACGTGTGGGAACAATGCGAATAGAACAAGATTTTTGTAGCGAAAATTACCAAACACTGAAGGTAACTGGTGAAAATTTTGGGGCAAATTACGATCCAAAAACCAAGCAAATCAGCGAAAATATAATGAAATACACGACCTGGAAGGGTGATTATATATTAAACGCAAACGGCACCGTTACTGCAGGCGTATACAACGCACAGAAAGTTGATAAGGAAAGCTACGGTGATGCCGTCGTTAATGCCGGGATAAGGCGAGGTCTGCACGATTTCATGCTTGCTGTCGGAGCCGAAAGCTACTTTATGAGCGGTCGCTTCCACGACGAAACATCCGACAACGTCGAAGAGCGTGGAAAAGCTGGCAACATATTCGTATTTAAGAGTCTTGCGGAGCGCGATTCCTTCCTGTTTGAGAAATGCAGCAAGTTGCTTGACGAGATAGCAAAAAAAGCGTAAGGAGATTTATGGACTACAAAAAGGTCATCGCTGCGGTTGTCGCAGCAAAAAAGTTTGTCGTGGACGAGGATATGCGTCATACCGTGAAAATGAAAGGTGATGCCGATTTCGTTACAGCCGTGGATTATTCAATAAGCGCGCATATGCGTCAAGAACTCGGCAAAATCGCACCCGAAGTTGGTTTTATGAGTGAGGAAGAGGACAATGCGGTTATTCAGCCTACACGTTGGATTTTGGACCCTATTGACGGCACGACCAATCTCGTTTTTGATTACAAAATGAGTTCAATTTCCTTGGGTTTGCTGGAGAACGGCAAAATCGTGTTCGGAGTTGTTTATAATCCCTTTTCTGGCGAGTTGTTCACAGCCGAGCGCGGCAAGGGCGCCTATTTGGATGGGAAGCGGATTTATATTGTTGACCGATTGCCGCATGACAGTCTGATAGAGTTTGGTGCAGGTTCCACCAGAAAGTATGAGGCTGATGAAGCGTTTGATACCGCAAAAGAAATATTTAAAGAGTGTCTTGACCTTCGTCGCATCTGTTCATCGGCGCTTGCAGTGTGCTTCATCGCCGCTGGTAGGTTGAACGGATATTTTGAAAAGAAAATCAAACCTTGGGACTATGCTGCGGCATCTTTGATACTTGAAGAGTCGGGCGGAAAGTCCTGTGGATACGACGGCAACCCGTTGCAATATGACTTGCCTTCGGGTATCGTTTGCGGCTCACCAAAAACTTTTGAATTCCTTTGCGGAAAACTATTGTAACTATGAATGTAATAATTTTAGGCAGCGCAGGATGGATGCCATCCTACGGAAACGAAACCAACTGTATTCTTGTGGAGCACAAAGAGAAGCTCCTTATGCTCGATGCAGGTACCGGCGTATGTCGTTTGTCAGCGTACAAAGATTTGCTTTTACGCTATGATACGGTTCATGTGATTCTGGGACACTATCATCTCGACCACACGATAGGTATATCCTATTTTAGCAACTTTTTGAAGGAGCACAACTTGGTGTTTTACACTCCCGATGAAAAGTACTACGGCGAGAGCGGGCAGAGCATTCTTGATAAGTTGCTGTCACCGGCACTATTTGCGCGCCAGTTTGACAAAATATGCAAGACGGTGGCTTGCGTAAGTTACGACGAAAGAGGCTTTGACATCGACGACATACATATTGCAGTCAAGGCACAACAGCATTCGGCGCCTTCCTTTGCGTTCCTCATAGATGGCGAATTGGCATACATTACGGACACTGTCGTTGATTCCGCAACGTTTGACTGGGCAAACAAAAGCAAGGTTATGTTCCATGAGTGCTGGAGCATAGTCAAGCCTCCACAGCCCCATTCAAGTCTAGACGAGCTTAAAAAACAGCTCTGTGACTACGGCGGAAAGGTTTTCCTCATACATCACAATCCCGACATTGCGCCCAAGAAGTATATAAATGAGCTTGCGAACTGCGATAAAGTAAAGTTTGCAATCGACGGAATGACGGTTGAGATTTAGCGTTGAAAACCAGATATTGCATCTCTAAAAAGGTCTGAGAACTGGATATGCCTTATAATAAAAGCAAATCCTGATGAAAGCCAAAGTTTTTCTTTATAATCAAAAACATAGCGATACCGAAGAAAAAACGGGATTATATCGATTTTCAAGTAAATTACGTCTATTTCTATCCAAATATCGTAACCCAAAGCTTCCAGACTTGTTTTTATTCTGAAACCCATATCAGAACTCGTATCATGCACGTAACTAAAAAAAGTTTACTATTTAGTTTGTCATCCAAATATTCAACGTGATTGCAATCTTCGCAAATATATGCATTCATTTTTTGCTGAAGTATACGTTTCCTGATTTGCATATTATGAATTTACCCATACAGTACTCCTTAGTTTTATAATAACAAGATACCCGCCTTTTTCTCCACCGTTGTGCAAAGAGTAACCTTGATCTGTCGATACTGTATGAAAAAACAATTAAGTATTTACATTTTGGAGCAAACAACTTATAATATTATGTAAGTCTATCTACATAATAGAATTATTGTTTTAGAGTGGGTTAGTAATTGCACAAACTGTTAGCATTACAGCAACAATCTTGATATTTTTCTGCATTTGACTTTTGTCGCTGTTACTTACATAGGAGAGATACAAAGTGGTAGTTGAATACATAGTAAGTTGTTTAACTTTAGTAACAGTGGTTTTATTATTTTATTTTTACCGTAAGCAAACGAAACATCACAACCCCAATGGAAAAGAATCTGCGTATGTGGCTTTGTGGTGGATATGTATTTTTATTTTCGGATGTTTACTTTATTTTATTGCTCAAATTAAATCATTTAAACCTGAAGACCAGACGACTTTTAGTTTTATTCTTAATGCCATTGCTAGCAGTTTTGCAAAATCATTGAAGATGTTCGGTTTTGATTTTGATTTTCAAGCCGTCCGCGCAATCGCTATTGGTACTCAAGTAAATAACTACTTATTTTGTGCCGCATATATTGTGTGTTTTTTCGCGGCATGCCTATGGACAATAATAATGGCAAAAAATATTTTTCTCAAAGGTATAGGCAATAGTGTTAATGTTTTTTTTCATCGGAATAAAGGTTGGTTTAGTAAATTTTTCAAAAATAAGCAAATGACAGTTCATTACATAGTAATCGGATGTGAAAAAGAAGCGCGAATTTTTTTAACCAGCTTAACAAAAAAAGTTAAAAAGTCAAATATAACAGTTATTACTGGAACAACAAGTGACGGGAAAGAAAAAGAGTTATACAAAGACTTGATAGAAACTGGCTATACAACATTGCTCGGTAAGGTTGATAGTACCATACTTGAAAAAGCAGGTATTATAAATAATAATTGTAAAACAATAATAATTGCAATGTCAGAAAAAGATGAGGAGAACTTAGCTGTTGCCCAATATGTGACTGATTACATAAAGAAAAAAATTAACCCTTATAAAATGCACAATAGCGGTAGAATTAAAGAACTTAATGATAATCAAAAGCAATCATTACGTGAGTTAAATTTGTCTGCATACATAATGTATGGTTTTTTAGAAAGAGCGGAGCATTTTTCATTTTCAGACTATGCTTTAGGAAGAGTGCATTTTTTCAATCCATATGAAGTTAGAGCAAGAAAATTTTTATTTGATTTTCCTTTGACAAAATTAATTCCAAACGAATGGATTAATACAAATAAAGCACGTTTAAAGAATGCCGGAGAGCGCGAAGGCGAGGTACAACGGCCATATAGTATAAGCAATATTTTTATCGGATTTGGTAAATCTAACAAGCAAATCTTGAAAAAAAGCGTATGTTTCAACCAATTGTTAGGTGTTGACTATAATGCGTTAATAATTGATAAAGATATAGAAAAATGTGAAAAACGATTTAAGAATGATGCAGTAGGTTTGTTCGACTCTGTTGATTCAAAAGGTGATATCATTGCCTATGGCTCAGAGTTATTATCTAATCCAAACAGGAACAAGTATTTTGAAAGTCCTAAAGAAAAAAATAATATAAGGTTTATAAATAAGGATGCTCTTGCGACTGATTTTTATGATGCGGTGGTTGAGGAAGTAAGGGGAAATGACTTTGTGCAAATTGTAATAGCTTTAGGAGATGAAAAACTTAGCATCGAAACAGCTTTAGAGCTAAGACAAAAACTATATGAAAGAGAACTACTAAAAATTAAAAGTGCCGCCAATGAGCTAGATAGAGTAAAAATATTTGTAAAAATAAAAGAAAAAAGCATTCTTACGGAAGAAAGTGTTTTGAATGACGAGCACGACATTGACAGTAAAATCATTTCGTTTGGAGCAAATGATGAAATTCTCACTAGCGACTATATTATTAATGAAAAACTTGATGTCATCGCAGAAAAACTCGTTAACAACTATTTAGAAACATCACGAGCCAATCATGATAAAGAGTTGCCTAAGTCAAACATATTTACCAAATGGGATGCATTGACACATTTTAAGCGCGATTCAAATAGAGATTCGGCATTATCAATTAAAATGAAATTGAATTTGTTGGGATTTGATTTGGTTGAGAGTGACACGAAAACCGATAATAAAATATGGGATGAATATTATAACAAATATGATAATGAAGTTGCAAAAAAGCAGAGAGAACAAAAAAATAATGGCAAATTTGTAGACTTTATCGAACGGGACGAGAACGGCGTAATAATTGATAATGCGCGCAATAATTTGGCCATGCAAGAACATCAAAGATGGAATGCTTTCCATATTGTAAACGGCTGGACAAAATTTGAAATTGCCAAAGTTGATGCTGAAACGCGCCAAGATGAAAAAGCAAAACAGCACGCTTGCTTAACAACTTTTGACGGACTTACAAAACTACGCAAAAAACAAGCTGAAGCTGCATTATTGATAGCAAAAGAAAAAGGTAACCGCTTAACAAGAGATGAAGTATTATCCGAAGCAGATACGATTTGCTATGATTTTGATTTAATGGATTTCTTGGCAACAACGTTGCGAAATTCTGGTTTTAAAATAACAATACTAGGTGAATGCCCATGAATAAAAATGTTTTTATATTATGGCAATAATACCAGTAATTTGGGAGGGATGCCAGATTGGAAAGAAAGGAAAAATAACTAGATACAGATGTTGTACAAGGATTAAAAAACCAAATAAATATTTGAATTAAAATAAAACGAACTCAAAAAAGGTTCGTCTTATTTGCTTATGGTGGAGATGCACGGGTTCGAACCGAGGACCTCTTGAATGCCATTCAAGCGCTCTACCAACTGAGCTACACCCCCATAATGGTTATGTATTGATGTTTTTATGTTTTCCCCCGTTCTGTCGTTTGGTAGAGTGCTTACAGCGCTCTTCCGACTTCGCGGTTTCCGAGGGAATCCCGCTCGTTCGCTTGCCCACCCCGAAAGAGCAGGCTCTTCGGGGACCCCGTGGCTACAAAACGTTCACTGAACGTTTTGTCACGCGTCGCGCCAACTGAGCTACACCCCCATAATGGCCAACGCACTTTGGGACGCTTTCCCTTTGGTGCATTGGCTATTTTAGTATAATAATGTATGGTTGTCAACCATTTATGAAAAAGTTAGATTTAATCATGCCTCGGCAATATCACCTGAAGACTCTTGGTTTTCTTCAACCGGTGTTTCGCTTGCGGCTGAGGTCTCCTTTGATGCCAAAAACTTTTTGACAAGCACTCCCAATATTGCACCCATAATTACAGTCGTGATTCCCAGGGTAATTATTGCCGCCAATTCGCCGGTTGCGACCGCCGCAATAAGAACAGTCAATCCTGCAAATGAATATGTTTTAACGCCTCTTTTTTTGTTGTCGTCGATTAACTTCAGCAATATTGCAATCGCAATAATTTCGAGTGCATTTAATATCGCAAGCAAAATAACAAGCCAAAGTAGACTTGCCGTCTCATCGGACGGTGCGTCTGTGATAATAGCAAAGTCACCGAGAGCCGACGTTGTGAAAACAAGATATTCGCCTTCAAGCGTCGCGGCCTTTTCAACGGTTGCGCCGTTTTCCACAATGATTATCGTATAGGTGTCGGCTGCAGGAAGCCCCGCGGGCTTTGCGAATTTTATTGTTACTTCACCGCTGGGCTGAACGGTTTGATCGTTCACGTACAGTGTGGCATTATATGTCTTGCTATACACCTTTCCATTCGGCAGCGCAAGAGCCGTTTCAACGGTCTCTTGTGCAACAACTTTGACGACAAATGTCGTGTCGGGAGCAAAACCGTCGTTATCTATTATTTCACTTGCAACTTTGTCTCCGCCGTCAGGCTGCGTGTTGTTTGTGATGGTAAATGGTTTATTGGTAAATTCTGCGACGTAGGTTGTATTATCCGAGGCCGCGGCAATTTCAGGAGTCCAACCTTTGAAAACGTATGAGCATTGTGCGTCCGATGCCTTTGTTGGCGCTGTGCCATCGTATGATGGAGTAACTCCATATTTGACGTCTTCTGTATTTATAGTTTCAGTGCCGTTTTTCCAAGTTATTGTGTATATCACGCGGTCATAGTACACAGATACAACGGTAGTTCCGTCTCCGTTGATGCTTTGTTGAGTTATGGACTTTGCAGTAAACCCCGTATAGTTCTTTGCCGTGGCAGTGCTATTAGCGTTTGTGGTGCCGCTAAGACTTTGCTCATCAGCCGTTATCTCAGTGTAATTGTCGTCCGTAATATTTTGCTGGTAGTGTTTGACGGTGTAAGAGGTGTTCGTGCTTGCAGTCCATTTTGCATAGAGAGCAATGTTGCCGGTTGTTCCTGCTTCAATGCTGGTTTTTGCATCACCCAAAAACCCTTGGTTGTCATACCAACCTTCAAAGGTGAAGCCGGTTTTTGTCGGGGCGGCAAGAGTTATCGCGCCTAATTCAATGGTATATGAAGCGGGATTGCCGTTTGACGTAACGTCATCTAAACCAACAACGGCATAATTATATGTGATTGAATATTCAACAATAGTCCACACCGGATAGAGAGTTATATTTTGATTTAAACTGTATCTTCCGCCTAAATCGTAGGCCTTTTCTCCTCCGTCACTTGTTGACCAACCTGTTTGATTGTAGCCTGCACGAGTAAAAGTGCTTGACGAAAGCGTCAAATCTTCGTAGGCAGTTTTTGTTGATGAGCCGATAGAGCCGCTACCGTAAGCCCCCGCATTGTAGGAAACCGTATAGGTCGTTACCACGGCATGCGCGACATCACTCTGCGGTGCGGTAATAAAACACAATGCAGCAGCAAATGCGAAAACAAAAATAAATAATAAGGTTACTAGAAATTGCTTGCTTTGGGTCTTTGTTTTCATACTTTCCTCCGAAATGTTATTCGTGTTTCTTTTATCTTTGGGCTTAGCATTTTAAATATTATCACCCATTTTGTCATCTAAACAACCGTAGTACTTTTCAATTGTTTTGCATTGTTTTTACGATAGGTTCATCTTGTTTTTCAACTTACTCCGTTCTAAGCGCGATGACCGGATCTTTTCTTGAAGCAATGGTAGCAGGGATTAAGCCCGAAATTACCGTGATAAACACCGCGCCGAAAATCAACACAATCGGATGCCACCAAGCAATCTGCAAAAGTCCTTCAATGCCCAAAGTCGCCTTGAATATTGCATTGGCTGGGAATTGGAGCACAAGAGTAAGCAAAATTCCAATAATGCCCGAGGCTATGCCAAGCAGCATAGTTTCCACGTTGAAAATGTTGGATATATCCAATCGACGCGCACCGAGCGAGCGCAAAATTCCGATTTCTCGCGTGCGGTCTTGCACGGATATGTACATTATTATGGCGATAAGCAACATCGTTACAAGCACTGAAACAAGCGCAACGGCAATCAAAATATAAGTTATGGTGCTGACCAAGCCGTTCAATTCAGACACGATGGAATCCAAATCGTCTTTGTAATCCACAACGTTTGTGACAGTGGACTTTTTGGTACCGTTTTCTTTTGCAAGGGCGTCTGCGGCCTCTTCTCTTGCAGCGTAATCGGCATTGAATTCGTCAATAAATTGGGTGATTTTATTTTTGTTCCCGATAGCGTAGGGATAGATGTAAATGAAGGACGGCTTTTCTATGTCACGAACGTTTAGCGATGATAGCAGAGCGTCGTAATCTGTCGGCGAAACCGTCTCACCCGTGCTAACGTTTTTTATCGTGGCAAAAGCGGCCGCGTCAAATAGTGCGCGCTCCTCCGGCGTCAAATCTTTATACTTTGTGCCGCTACTAATCTTTTCCGTCGCGGGGGCAGCCGCGTCCATAATTTCCTTGTAAGTGTTATACTCTGCTCTTTGGGCGGTAACGTAAGCGCTATTATTTGCGTCGTTTATGACGTAATCGCCAAGAGCCGAGGTGTATCCCACAACTCCCTTTATACAACCGCCGTCAACTCCTTCTTTGGTTCGGATTATTCCGCTTATTGCAACTTTTACGCCGCTTGTCACGATCGCCGAGGGAAGTTGAAATGAATTGACGCTTTTATAAAGTTCGCTTGCGCTGTCATAAACATACGATGCACTCGTGGGCAGGATATAATACTCTTTGCCCAGAATATTGTCAAAACTCGTCGTGTATTCATTAAGTTTTTCGGAGTTTGTCATTGCTGACAACAAATCCGTCAATCCCATTTCATCCAAAAGAAGCATATCAAAATCGGTGATCTGGTTGTAGTCGTCAAGCACCAAAACGATTTCGTTCATATTTTGGGGCAGATGTCCCGCAAGAACTGAATATTGTGAATCTATGACGTTATCCTCGGCAATAATTTCATCCCAAAACGCAAAATTGTTAAGTGTACTTTTGAAAGCCGCTTTTCTCTCCTCATCGTCACCGCCTAATAGCATCAATAAACTGCTTATCGTGTCGCTTTCGGAAAGAGGATTGAGTCGCCTATAGGGTTTGTCTTCGGAGGGTTTGCGGTAAATGTTCATATTTATCGAATAATCGTAGCGCACCGCGCCCAGCGAATAATCAAAGTTTTCTTCCAAATGTTTTTTGAACACGCTTATGTCGCTGTCTTTGGACATTTTGTTCATCATCGCTTTGAACATGCCGGAAAACTGCCCGTAAACGTACACCAGTTGCTCTTCGGTGAATTTTTCCCTTACCGATTCATCTCCCGTGAAAATGCCTAATATGGAACCTAAATCCAATGAGTCGCCGGACAATTCGTCTCCGCCCAAAAATTCTTCAAAGGTATTGAGAACGGAAAATTCACCCGACGATATTGTCACGGGATATTTTGCCATAGATTGCTCCTCAAAGCGGTCGATATAGACGTTAAAGCCGTTGTTTACCGCCAATATAAGAGCCATGCTGATAATGCCTATACTGCCTGCGACTGCGGTCATAATACTTCTTCCGCGCTTGTTAATCAGGTTTTTAAAAGACAATTTGACAGACGTCCAAAAAGACATCGTCGCACCTTTTTTCTTTTTGGTGCGCTTATGTTTTTGAACAGGTATTTCGTCAATTACGCAAGTGTTCTCAGCCAATTCATCGCCGATTTCGAAGTTAATACCCTCATTTTTATCACTTAACTGCTCTATTCCGTCGTTTGATTGTGCTTCTTCGCTTTTTTGGCCGTCCGATTTTATTTGTGAATTTTCAGTTTCAGCCGACGCATCGCCGACTGTTTCACTTGAGATTTCAGCCGAGTTTTCTTCGGCTAAAGGCATTTCGTCTATAATATAGGGATTGCCGTCGGAGATGATTTCACCGTCCAAAATCCTAATAATACGCGTGGAATATGTGGAGGCAAGTTCAGAGTTGTGTGTCACCATTATGACAAGTTTTTCTTTGGACAACTCTTGCAGTATGTCCATAATTTGCACGGAAGTTTCGCTGTCGATTGCACCCGTCGGTTCGTCCGCAAGCAAAATATCCGGTTCGTTGACAATGGCGCGGGCGATTGCAACTCTCTGCATTTGACCGCCGGATAACTGATTGGGGCGTTTTGAATATTGACCTTCAAGGCCTACCCTGTCCAGTGCGCGCTTTGCGCGAGTTTCCCGCTCTTCTTTTCCGACACCCGAAATGGTGAGCGCCAGTTCAACGTTTGTAAGTACGCTTAAATGCGGAATCAAATTGTAACTTTGAAAAACAAAACCTATCTTTTGGTTTCTGAAATCGTCCCAGTCTGTTTCTTTGTAACCCGAGGTGGAAACGCCGTTTAGATAAATTGTTCCTTCGGTTGCTCTGTCCAGTCCGCCCACGACGTTCATAAGAGTCGTTTTCCCGCAACCGGATTGGCCGAGGATTGAAACAAATTCGTTCTTTCTGAAATTTATGGTGATTCCGTTAAGCGCGTGAATTGTTTGTTCGCCGACATAATAGTCTTTTTTTATGTTCTTTAGTGAAAGCATTAAATTTTACAATCTCCCTTATTCGGATTTCATTATAAATTGAGTGTATTCCCGTTTATAGGCACAGTCAATGGCAAATTCCAACACTCAGCAATAAATTAGCGCTGAATCGAATAGAAATTTACTTGTTGTCTATATTGGTTTTTCTTTAGGTAGGTGCGCAAAAAATTGCGCGCCGTGTTTTGATTTCTTTTACTTATTCACCGGCATTTTTAGTTTTATTACGGTTTTCAGCACAGATTTTGCGCTGCGCTCTATTTCTCCGCGAGTTATGCCTTCGCGCGTGCCGTGCGTTTTTAATAGGGTGCCGTCCGAGTGATAACCTCCGCCCACCCTTGACATGTTGCCGGGCATGAGAACGTCAACACCTGCACGCACGCGGTAGGCGTTGTCCGCAATTGACGGGAACTCCGGACTTGCGCTTTTCTGCATCCACCAATCGGTTATTATCAACCCTTCGTAATTCCATTCTTCTCTTAACACTACGGTCGCAAGATCATAATTGTAATGGCTCCAAACTCCGTTGATTTTGTTGTATGAAGTCATTATATTGACGGGCTTGCTTTCTTTTATGCAGATTTCAAATCCTTTTAGATAAATTTCACGAAGAGCGCGCTCTGACACGCGCGAGTCGTTGCGGTTCCGTCTGACCTCTTGATTGTTGCATGCAAAATGCTTCGGACAGGCGCCTCTGCCGTTTTTTTGCACTCCTTCTACAAACGCGCAAGCCATTTTGCCGCTAAGATACGGATCTTCCGAAAAATATTCAAAATTTCTGCCGCAAAGAGGATTGCGGTGTACATTCATACCAGGCCCTAAAAGCACGTCGGAACCGTAATGCACCATTTCCTCCGCGACTGTTTTGTACATGTTCTTAATAAGTTCGGTGTTCCAAGTGCATGCTTGCGCGGTTCCGCAAGGCAAAAGAGCGGTATAATAACAGAGCCTTATGCCCGCAGGACCGTCTGTCGGGATAACGGCAGGGACGCCTCTTTTTTGGAGTGACGGGATAATTCCGCCGTACGCGCCGCCGTTTCCGACCGCACCTTGCGGTGCGTTCATTGCGCCGTATCCGCGGGTAAGTGCTTCAAGTTCATTATCTTTCAGTTGCGATAAAAAATCATCAAGAGAAGATAAGCCGTTTGCAACTTCAGAAAAGTTTATGCCCTTTTCGCCGCCGTAACCGTAGGCAGGAGGCAGTGAGGAAAGAATGCGCTCCCTTGAATCATAGTCTTTTAATGGTACACGCTCACGTGCGCATGCTACACCCGCGCCGTCGGCTTTTGCCGTCATTCGTTCAAATACATTGGTCGGTCCGCAAATTGCTTTCATCTGTCTGAATGCCACGGTTTCTTCCTGCTCAAATTTTCCGGCAAGAATGTCCGCTCTTACGCTGTTGCCGACATAAAACGCGTATTCGCCTTTTTCCAGAACATAGGTATGGTTAAAGGATGTAATGCCGCTGTCGTCGTAACTGCACAGCGAGTATGTTTCGGCTTTCAAGGTGACGGTGACGCTTTCATTTGGCTCAAGTAGGGGCGTTTTATAAAAATCCAAAAGCACGCGTTTTGCTTTCCCCAGTTTGCCTTGAGGCGCACTAAGATAGAGTTGAAGGGTTTCTTTGCCTGCGCGGTCACCTGTGTTTGTGACCTTTGCTGTCACTTCCACTCCGCCGTCGGTTTTTGAAAAGTTTTCGACGGAGATTTCAAAATTCGTAAAAGACAGACCAAAGCCGAAAGGAAACAGCACTTTTTTTTGTGCAAATGTCTCGAAATATCTGTAACCGACAAAAATATCTTCTTCATAGCAATTGGATTTTTTTCCGCCGAAATTGTTTGAAGACGGATAATCGGCATAACTAAAAGCAATCGAATCCGTCAATTTGCCCGAAAAATTTGTGTCGCCGACAAGCAAATCAACGATAGAATTTCCGCTTTCCATCCCGCCTTGCCATGCATATACGACAGCGGATAGTTTATCACCGTAGTTTACAGTCCACGACATATCGATAACGTTTCCGCAGTCGAGCACAACTACTGTCTTATCAAATGCTTTTGTTACAAGGTCCAGCATTTCGGTTTCTGTATCGGTGAGATAATAACTACCTTTTTTTAGCGTATTTTCCCTATCTTCGCCTGCGGCCCGCCCGATAAACACAACGGCGGTTTCGCATTCTTTTGCGACCTTTGAAACTAGGTCTGACCTTATGGGCATTTCTTCAAAGTTCATAGGCCAGTGTCCCCAAAAGCCTTCGTCGATTTTATTTTTGGGAATGGCACGCCATTTTTCATATTCGAACAATAAAGTGCGGTTTATAACAACTTTATCTTCTTTTTCTGCGTTTTCAAAGGCCTCGACGGGGCTTACGGTATAAGGGGGTTTAACATCGCCGCCGCTGCCGTAACCTACGTAAAAATAATCAAATTGGCAACGACCGAAGAGAGCGATTTTACTCCCTTTTTTCAAAGGCAAAACGCCGTCGTTTTTAAGAAGAACCGCGCCCTCGGCACCCGCACTCCTTATCAATTCTTTTATACCGGGAGTGACATATCTTTCGCCCACCGGGACGTTGGCGTCTTGCATAAGCCCGCCGCCGAACAGTTTAATCGCGCCTCTAACCACAGTGTTGAAAACTCTTTTTGCGCTCATAATTCCTCCCTACGGCCAAAAAATTAACTTTAAAATAAAATACGAAAGACCGAACGCTTTTACTATATCACTTACATCGTCTTCGCGCAAGAGCGTATGTGCGCGAATTGTGTACGTATGCGCGCGCGAGCGTGTACGTCCAAGCATAATGTGGCGTTTTTGAATCACCTGCTAATACAGTGACGATATATTTTTCTTGCAAGCGTTTTATTTTCGGTATATTCTATTTTTTGGAGGTATATTATGACAGACAAAAAACACCTTTATGCAATTGAATTTTCTAAGATGCTTCAAGTGCCCACCGTCACCGATTGCGATAGAGCGATATTTAAGAATTTGCATGCCGTTATGCGAGATATTGCGCCCAATTTTCACACCCTGCCTTGCGCCAATCCAAGAAACAGCGCGCTGGTTTTCAAATGGGAGGGCAAAAAACACGACCGCCCATTGGTGCTTATGGGGCATCAGGACGTCGTCCCCGAAGGTGAACATTCAAAGTGGAAATATCCTCCTTATTCGGGCGAGATAGCCGAAGACAGAATTTGGGGCAGAGGTGCGCTTGACTGCAAATCGACTGTATTTGCCAGTATGGTTGCCGCAGACGAACTTATCAAGCAAGGTTTTGTGCCTGAGCAAGACGTTTATTTTTGCTACGGAGACGACGAAGAGAACAGCGGCGGCAGTGCGATTGCCGAAGCGAATTATCTGAAATCACTGGGTGTCAAACCCGCGCTTGTTTTAGACGAAGGCGGCGGAATGATGCAAAAAAAAGGAATGCCTAAATTCTTAAAAACGTCTGCCGGTGTTATTGGCGTGTGTGAAAAAGGCTTTGCGGATTACAAATTCTATGCGCCGTCAAACGGAGGCCACAGCAGTGCTCCGCCAAAGAATACGCCGTTTGTCAGACTTGCAAAATTCATTTTATATTGTGAAAAACATGAGTTGTTTGAACGCAAAGTGCTGCCGATTGTAAAAGAAATGCTTGCTCAATTTGCAAAAGCCGTCAAACCGATTTATGCGCCGATTGTAAAATACGCTTATTTGTTTGTTCCACTTGCAATGAAGGTATCGCCCGCTCTTGCGCCGCAACTTAAAGCGTTTTTGCAAACGACTATGGTTTTCACTATGGCTCAAGGGGCGGCGGCAACCAACAATATTCCCGAC
>CAYJCS010000002.1:0-19015 GCA_964368715.1 uncultured Bacteroidaceae bacterium
GTCAAAGTGCGTCCTATCGAACTTAGCCTTATGCAACGCTGCGGAGCGCATCTTGCAAGCAAAGTCGACGTGGAAGAAGCGTTTGCAGCAGGCGCATTTGCAGTGAAGAGCGCGGTAGCCGGAGAAACCGACAAAATGGTTATCTTCGAGCGCGGTAATTCGGCAAGCGAATATACCTCCAAACCCGTGCTTATGCCTCTTGAACTCGCCGCCAACACCGAAAAAACCGTGCCGCTTGAATGGATAACCGAAGACGGCACCGGCATCAGCGAAGAGTTTGTCAAATATGCTCTTCCGCTTATTCAAGGCGAAGCCAAAGCGCCCTTAGAAGATGGGTTGCCTAGGTTTGCGAGACTGAAAAAGATTTATGCCCAAAAGTAATTAAACTGTGCTATTTGCGCGCTTTTGCGCGTTGCCCAAAAACTTGTCGCCACCGCGTACGACTGTGTACGCTGGGCGGCTCCAAAACTTTGAGCACCGTGCGAAATCATCACAAATATCGCAGTTTAATGATAGACTTAAAAAATGTGCTTTTGAAGGTTGGTTTCAAGTTACACAGTTTGTTGAGTTGTTTAAGGCAAGGTATTTGTTTAGGCTATAGTCGTTTGGGCTATGTGGAAAGATTATAAAAAAGTATTACGGGGGGAGTTATGAGTGACAAAGAAGAGAAAAGAGTAGAGCGTGAGAAGCGTCAGACGGCGCGTATTCAAGCATGGAAACCGGTTATGGCGTTTGTCTTTGATACCGTCGAAGAGAGCCGCGCGCTGCCCAACGGCAAAACACCTTTTAACGATGAAATCAAGGTTGTCAAAGACGTTGTTTATAAAGAAGTCGACGGCAAAAAACTGGTGATGGATATTTATTTCCCATCACAAAAAGTCGCAGAAAAATCGCCTGTTGTTTTCGATGTTCCCGGCGGCGGCTGGATGATTCACAACCGTTTGCGCCGTGACGGCTACGCAAGGCTTTTCGCCACGCTCGGAGCCGTAGTTTGCCTTATCGATCACCGTTTGGCTCCCCAAGTTTTCTTTCCCGAAAACCTTAAAGACGTCATTGACGGACTAAACTTTTTGGACAAAATCGCCGACGAATATTCACTTGATACGTCCAATGTGACAATCACCGGCGACAGTTCGGGCGGACATCTCGCGGCTTGCGCTGCGTGTGCGTCTACGTCCGAAGATTATCGAAAGAAACTTGGACTTCCCGAAATGGCGGTCAAGCCGAAAAAATGCATTTTCATAAGCGGTGCGTTCAGTTTTGAAACCATGTACCGTATTCCTTTCACACACCTGTTTATGGTGCGTTATTTTTGCGGTAAGGGCAGCAGAAAAGCATACCGCAAATGGGAGTTTTACAAAGAATCCGATCCCTACAATTATATAAGCAACGACTTTCCCGAATCTTTCAACAACGGCGGCGGTTTGGATTTGCTCTGCCTTGGCGAAGCAAAACGTATGGCAAAAAAACTTACCGCTGCGGGTGTCAAAAACGAAGTCGTCGTTGGGGGGAACATTTTGAACAACGGCCACTGCTACATTCTCCGTATTCCTTTCAGCCCCGCGCGCCGCGATATGCTGAAACTAATGTCATGGTATGCAAAAGTTCAAAAGGAACTTGGGGTTGATATGTCGAAAGGGCTTGCCCGCGTCGAAAAGTTTTTGATGAGTTACGCCGACGCTTTGAGCGGCAAGATTAAATGCTGATGAATCTTCTAAAAGGAGACGTTTTAGAAGCCGAAGTCAAAGATTTTGGTATAAGCGGAGAGTGCGTTGTTTTCTTAGGCGCCTATCCTATATTTGTGCCACTAGCCTTGATAGGAGAACGTGTCCGTGTAAGGTTAGACAAGGTGGGCAAAGATTTTGCGCAAGGTACGCTTATCGAGGTTTTAACAACATCAAAAGATAGGATAAAGCCCCTTTGTTGCTATTTTGGCAAGTGTGGAGGCTGCGACCTTCAGCATATGTCAAAAGAACTTCAACTACAGTCCAAACGTCAAAGCATAGAAAAAACGCTCCGTCGCATCGGCGGCATATCCATAGAAGTTCCACCTGTAATTTCTGTTAACGAATGGGCTTGCCGCAACAAATTGTCATTGCCTTTCGGCACCGGCGGAAACGGCAGGGTAGTGCTAGGTTTTTACGAAAAATTTTCGCACAAAGTAGTGCCGATGAAACACTGTCCGCTCCACGGCGATTGGGCTGCAAAATTGATTGCCGTTGTCACCGATTGGGCAAACGAGAGCGGATTAAGTGCTTACAACGAAAACACGGGCAAGGGACAACTTCGCCATATCGTAGCGAGAAAACTTGACAACCTTTCGCTTGTTTTGGTAGTCACCGACAAAGCCGTGCCCAAACTAAAAGAACTTTATGGCAGTCTTGACGTTGCATTCCCCGGCTGCACTCTTTATATTTCCGTAAACGACAAAAATACAAACGTTATTTTGGGCGACACTCCGGTGCTTGTTTACGGCAAGGAAAAAGAGCAAAATTTAGGACTATTTTCCGCCATTGTTTCACCCTCTACTTTTTTACAAGTCAACAACGCAGTCCGCGATTTGATTTACGATGAAGTTGCAAATTGCCTTACCGATTTCGACGGCAACATTGTGGAACTCTATTCTGGCGTAGGACTGCTTACCGCGCAACTCGCTTCGCGCTTAAAAAATTCAAAAATTACATCCGTTGAAATCGTGCCGGAAGCAGTGTCTGACGCGTGTGTTCTTATGAAAAAACTCGGCTTCGATAATCGTGTAAACCCAGTTCTTTCCGATGCCGCAGATTTTATGAAATATTATTCCACTTCTGCAAAAAATTCCGCATTGATATTGGACCCTCCGCGCAAAGGTTGCGACGAGCAAGTCTTGAACAGCGCCATTTCGGCAGGCTTTGCAAAAATAATTTACATTTCCTGCAATCCCGCAACACTCGCCCGTGACCTCAAAATTCTCGCCCCCGCCTACACTATATCTTCTCTTCAACCCTACGACATGTTCCCTCAAACCAGCCACTGCGAGACTCTTGTTTATCTTAGGAGAACGTTATGCTGACAACAGAGCCAACACCAAAAATAATTTCAAAGCCTAATCGAAGAACTGGAAACGAAGTAGACCAATATTTCAGAAAAAAATATTCATATCAAATATTTAATAATGCAGAATTTCAGGAAATTGCTGCACTGAATATCACAAAAAACGAATTTTTCCGGAGCAAGTTGCCAAAGGATGAACTTCCGAATATTCAAAGCTATCAGACGAATAATGTTCTTGTCGCTATTGATTTATCTTCTGGAGAATTTCACATTGAAAGTAAAAATGCAGAGGAAGCTGCGCCAATTTACGATGATTTGTTTGTGTACCGTGGATTGGATGAGGAAGATTTGAAAAACTTCTTTTTGGTTGCAGAGTATGTAAGGCTCACACAAAACTAGCCACTATGAAAAAAAGTTCTATAAATAAATTATTTTTGGTGATATTGATGATTTGCACGGCATGTTCGTTTGTGGGTTGCGCGAAAGTGACGCTTGTCGACGATGCGCCCGCGGATATAGTTGTTACGGGCGAAAACCGCTGTTTTATATTAGATACGGATTGGCTTTCCGATGTGGATGATGCGGTGGCAGTCAGATATTTGGTGCGAAAGCATCTGGCGGGAGAGATAACTCTCTTGGGCATCAATATCAATGCTCCTATCAAAACGTCCGGGCCGTCTTTGGACAGTTTTGTGGCAAATGAGGGTATTCGTCTGCCCGTTGCCGTGGACCACGAAGCAACGCGGTACGGGTTCAGTTCTACCTATCACGGAGCCGCTATTAGGCACGGCGGCGGCAGCAGATACGAAACTTCGCTTGAATACCCAGACAGCGTAGCATTGTATCGCAAGACGTTGGCATCTTTGCCCGAAGGCGTGAAGTGCGACATAATTTCCGTTGGTTTCATGAATAGTCTGTCACGTCTGTTAGACAGCACTCCGGATGAATATTCGTCACTGAGCGGAAGCGAACTTGTCCGTGAACGAGTGGGTACGCTTTGGGCTATGGCGGGCGAGTTCCCCGAAGGGAGAGAATTCAATATTCGACGCAAGCCGCAGTCTATTCAAGCGGCAACAACCATATGTGAACGGTGGGTTACGCCTATAGTCTTTTTGGGCTTTGAATGCGGAAAGGACGTAAAAACAGGCGGTACGATTCGTCGTGAACTTGGGAGCGATGATTTGCTTTATCGCTGCTTGCGTGCGCACGGCGCCATATGCGGCAGAAGTTCTTGGGACCCTATGACGGCGTATTTAGCGGTGGTCGGCTCCCCCGAAGCCGCCGGCTTCTCGAGAGTGGTCGGCAGGGTAGTAGTGCATTCCAATGGACGTAACGAGTTCGAAGTAGATCCCGCCGGCACGCATTGCTACGTTGTTAAAGAGCAATCAAATGATTTCTATAGGGATAAGATAAACGCGGTTGTAGCCGCAAGAAGTTTTAAATAGTTCCATACATACTGGCATTGCAAAAATAATATACGCTTTTTGAAATCCCACATCCCTTGTTTTTTTCGTCACCACAAACTCTCTAAGCCTATGACACGTTCCCCCAAACCAGCCACGTGAAAACAGTTTTATTGAGTACTTGAAAATTTTTTTCGTCTTCTTGCCAAGAATTTTGTCATAAATCCTATTTTATTTTAAAATTGTGTTCTATAATGCTTTACAAATGATACTACATACGGTATCATTATGGTGAATTTAGAATATAATATAGGAGTAACCAGTTGAGTTCTTACGAAAAGTATATCGAAAAATTATTACAAAAGCCACCCCGTACGGATATAGGCTTTGAAGAAACACATACTTTTCTTACTAGAAAAAAATAGGATATATTGCAACGAACAGTGGTGGAAGTCACTATGTATATAGAAAAGATGGAATGCAGACGCTTGTTATTCCTAAGGCTGATTTAAAATATTATAGTATAAAAAATATTATAGATGCTCTAGAAGAATTAGGGGAAATATAATAGGAGGATTAAAATGGACAACTACAAAATGGAAATCTACTGCATTGACACAACAGATGGATCCCAATGGAATGTGGAATTTCCCGAAGTAGCTGGATGTGGTGGTGCAGGCAAAACGGTTGAAGAAGCTATTGCCGATGCAAAAATTAATTTGCAGGTTATTTTAGATTTTTACAAAGAAGAAGGTATACCAATACCGATTCCAAACCATCAAACTAACCGTGCAGAATATAGCGGTAAAATTTCTTTACGTATTCCTAGATCACTTCATAAAGAAGTTGCGAGATTCGCTGAGAAAGATGGAGTTAGCATTAATTGCATATTAACGACTGCCATAGCAAATTATATCGGTCTAGAACAATATTCAGCAAAAGTTGAGCAACAGGTTGACAATATTAGAATCTTATCCGAGAAGGGAATATGCTGCACATTAATGAATACGAAGCTGTTATCACAAATTATACCTACATGGGATAATAATAGCAGCGTTATTTATAGCGCAAGGAGTTTACAATGGATACAATGATGAAAAGATATAAAACTATTGAATCGCTTTTAACATCAACGTGTTTCGAAATGATTTTAAAGCCCGAAGCATCAACATTCAAAGTTGAGGTTAAAGACAGTATCAGTAATATAAATGTCAATGATCGCAACATTTCTTTTGAAGTTGAAAGGAAAGTTAACGTCTCTCCGGATGGTAACAATGTTAATGTCTTTGTAAAACTTATCTGTGCTATCGAGACTGAGGAAATAATCACTAAAGAGCAATTTATAAAAGATATAAAAGCGGATTTAGGCATTTTAAATATAGCTTTTGCTAAAGCTTCACTTATAATTGCCAATAATAGTTCGATGACATCATTCGGCCCCATTCTTATGGTGCCTGCGTATGATCCAAAATCCATTATCATAATATAAAACCACATATATTTCCTAAAAAATTGCTTAGGTAATTTATCGGAGATGCGCAGATAAATATAGTTAGAAATAGATGTTTTAATGCCGAAACCTTGAGTTTCGTCATTAAATAATATTAGCTTTTTTATAATAAGATATACGGTTAAGCTATGGATGCAGGAAAGAAAAAGGAAATTATTAATGAGTATAAAAGGAAGGACGTCGTGGGCGGCGTCTATTGTGTGGAGTGCGCTCCCGCAGGCAAAAAATGGATAAAAAGCACCAGAGATTTGGCAAGTATGAAAAGCAGATTCGATTTTTCACAGTCCATAAACTCGTGTCTTGAACCCGTTATGCGTGAGGCTTGGACAAAGTACGGCGGAAAAAGTTTTACTTTTACCGTGCTAGAAAACTTGGAAAAGGGTAAAGACCAAACCGATAAAGAATACGCCGACGATTTGGATGTCCTACTTGAAATCTGCAAGGAAAAGTATAACTAAAAAATCATTGCTCTAATACCAAGCTAACGTATTTGCATGAACTGTGCCTTTTTCTGTTTTGGCGCAAAATTTTTTGCGACCTTGTGAAGGTGCCGAATAACTCATGTTTTCGATGAAGATTTTGCATACAATTATTTGATTGTTAATTTACAAATTTTGGTTTGAAAAAAATTCCTGAAAATCCACAACATTTGAGTGGATTTTTTCATAGATATGCTATAATATAGGCCATTGAAACAGTAGAAAAACGGCAAAATTCGGGGATCGGGACAAAATTATTTCGGCTTTTAATAAACAGGGTAGTAAAATGAGGCATTGCCGCAAAATGAGCGGTAAAATATGGGTGCAGTTGTTGGTATTTCAATCGTAACTTGCCTTGGTATGATGGCGAGTGTGGTCAAAAAACCATACGCCGTAGTTAAAGGACACAGCATAGGGCTGTATTGGATTGTCGCCTCCGTCGGTGCGGCAATTTTGCTTATTTCGGGCCTTTTGCCGATTGAGGAATTTGGAAAAAGCCTGATTGCTGACACCGCAATAAATCCCTTAAAAATCCTTGTGTTTTTTATTTCAATGACCGTATTGTCCGTGTTTTTGGACGAAGTCGGGCTGTTTAGATATTTGGCAAACGAGACGGTGAAGAGAGCCAAAACCAGCCAAAAAGCGCTGTTTGTCTATCTTTATATCGTAGTGGCATTTTTGACTATCTTCACAAGCAACGACATTATCGTTTTGACGTTCACGCCGTTCATTTGTTATTTCGCAAAAAACGCGAAGATAAATCCACTGCCGTATCTTGTTGCAGAATTTGTTGCCGCAAACACTTGGAGCATGATGCTCGTTATCGGAAATCCCACAAACGTATATCTTGCAACGGCGACGGGCATAAACTTTTTGGAATACTTCAAAGTCATGGCGGTGCCTTCTGCATTTGCAGGACTTACCGCGTTTTTGATGCTCTATTTGCTGTTTAGAAAGCAACTGTCTATGCCTATTACTTCCGTTTATGAAGAATCGGCTATGTCCGAAAAACCGTTGCTGATTGTAGGTATTATCCATCTGTCGGCTTGTACGGTGCTT
Source organism: uncultured Bacteroidaceae bacterium (assembly GCA_964368715.1). GTDB lineage: Bacteria > Bacillota > Clostridia > Christensenellales > CAG-917 > RGIG4097. The sequence continues at coordinate 7,485 of CAYJCS010000002.1, forward strand.
CTGGCTGTAAGTTCGTTTATTGGGCTTGAGATGTGGTATATCGCGCTCGCTTTTGCTGTTTCGCTGTTTTTGTGCGTAGGATTATACGACCTTATAAAGCACAAAAACCCCACCGAACTATTTTCTTGTGTCAAACGCTCACCTTGGGGACTCATACCTTTTGTGCTCTCGATGTTTGTCATAGTGTTGTCACTTGACCGTTATGGCATAACGAGGGAAATAGGGAACTTTTTGGGCAGCGGAAGCACTACCATACTTTCATACGGATTTTCTTCTATGCTGTTTGCGAATCTTATAAACAACATTCCGATGACCGTGCTGTACGGCTCGGTTTTGCCTTCTCTTCCTCCAAATTATTTGACATCGGGAATTTTTGCCGCGATTGCCGGCTCCAATATCGGAGCGTTTTTGACGCCGGTCGGCGCGCTTGCAGGCATTATGTGGTCCAAAATCCTCAAATCGCAGGGCGTAGAGTTCGGTTTTTTGAAATTTGTCCTATACGGATTATTGATTTCCGTACCTGTGATGCTTGCCTCAATCGGCGGATTGTACCTTATACTTGGCATATAAATATTTGTTCATAAAAAATAATCATAGTATTCGGCTCAAAAATTCCTTTGTTCTTTCTTGTTGCGGGTTGTCGAAGACTTCTTCCGGTGTGCCTTGTTCAATGATTTGACCGTCGTCAACATATATAACTCTGTCGGCGACTTCTTTTGCAAAACCCATTTCGTGCGTCACAACTATCATAGTCATACCGTCGTTTGCAAGTTTTTTCATTACCAGCAAAACATCACCGACCAATTCCGGATCCAAAGCGGAGGTTGGTTCATCAAATAGAATTACTTTGGGATTCATTGCAAGTGCGCGCGCAATTGCCACCCTTTGTTTCTGTCCGCCAGAAATCATAGACGGATAAGTGTCCGCTTTGTCAATCATACCGACCTTGTCAAGCATTATTTTGCCAATTTCCAACGCTTCGGAGTTGCTCATTTTTTTAACTTGCGTCAGTCCTTCGGTGACGTTGCCCATTATGGTTTTGTGGGGGAACAAGTTGAAGTGTTGAAAGACCATACCCACTTCGCGACGAATGAGGTGGAGTTTTTTGCTTTTAACACTCACTTCGTTATTATCGATGGCGATAGTGCCTTTTTGTGCTTTTTCAAGGAAATTTATGCATCTCAAAAGGGTGCTTTTGCCCGAACCACTTGACCCGAGTATAACAACAACCTCTCCGGCTTCGACCGATAGATTGACATCTTTCAAGACGTGATGCTTACCGTACCATTTGCTCAAATTTGTAACTTTTACCATATCCATTTTGTCACCTTCTATATGGTTGATTTGTTGTCGCTTACCTTCAATTTCTTTTCTATCAGATTTGAAATAAGCGTCAATACGGTTGTCATAAACAAATAATAAATTGCGGCGATGGTGAGCATCTCCATAAACCTGTAATTTGAAGCTCCCAATTGTCTTGCGTGCAACAGCAGTTCAGGAACGGAAATTGCGCTTGCAAGCGACGAATCTTTAAGGGCTATAATAAACTGATTGCCCAATGGCGGTACTGCGCGTTTGAAAGCTTGTGGTAAAACTATTCTGCTCATAACTTTGGCGTGCGTCATTCCGATCGATAAACCGGCTTCCGTTTGCCCACGATCAACTGACTGAATAGAACCTCTGAATATTTCGGCAATGTAAGCACCGTTATGTATACCAAGTGCAACACACGCGGCGGGCAGTTTGTCTAATTTTATGATGTTTACAAGTCCGAAATAGATGAATAGAAGTTGCAAGAGCAGAGGAGTGCCCCTGATTAGCCATATATAGGCTTTTGCGGGTAAGTTAAGAACTCTGAACTTCGACAAGCGAAGCAAAGAAAATAACAATCCAAGTACTACTCCAATGAGCAAGCCAAAAATCGTAACCTCAACGGTCATCAAAGCGTATGGGGCAAACGACATAAAAAATTTCGGCATTATTGAAAAATCCCACATATATATTCTCCTTAAAAGGACTGTCTCACAGGCATTCTACATTTCCGCAGCATTGCAGAATTGAGCAAAGTAATCTGCGTGCCAAGTATAATGCCGATGAGACAGCCCAATGTTTAAGTGGCAATTATTTATCTGACGGTTATATCAGCACCGTTGTGCCACTTTTCACTTATACCTTTGAGCGTGCCGTCTTCGCGCATTTCTTCAAGTATCTCGTTGACTTTTGCGAGCAGAGTTGTGTCATCTCTATTTATGGCGATTCCCATAGCTTCAAGTCTTAGGATTCCGCCGCAAAGAACCAAGTTCTCGCCGCCGCTTATTTGTCCCATCGCTCCAAGCGCGACAAGCCTGTCTGTGATAACTCCGTCGACTCTACCGTTAATGAGCTCAATCAAAGTTGCAAAATCATCTTGATACAAACTTGCCGTTGCGCCGAGGCCTTCAGCGTCACCGACAAAGTTTGTGCCCGTAGCAACTGCGATGTCCTTTCCATCCAAATCTTGGGGTCCTACAAATCCTGAATCTGATCTTACAACAAGTTGCGCTCCGGAATAATAATACGGATTTGAAAACGACACAACAGCAAGTCTTTCTGGCGTAATTGCCATACTGCCCAAAATTGCGTCGTAACGCTTGCTTCTCAAACCTTCGACAAGACCATCCCAGTCACTGGTGACGTAATTGAGCTTAACTCCCAGTCTGTCGGAAATTTCTTGCGCAACATCAACGTCAAAACCTATGACGTTACCGTCTTCGCCGAAATAATTAAACGGAGGGTATCCGCCGCTTCCAACAACAGTAAATTCTCCTGAATCCAAAACTCTTTGCAAACTGTCGCCCGTGTCTTTGTTGCATGCACTGAAGCCGACCGCTAACGAACAAGCCAAAACGGCAATCAATATAACAATACTTAATTTTTTCTGTTTCATCTTCACTCCTTAAAATTTTATTTGTATTACCTACAACTTCAATGGTAAAGTAAAAGTTGTATGCTGTCAAGCAAATGGGAGTGCGAGAAAATTTGTAGAAATAACGGCGGCATTAATTGCGCCGCCGTTAAAAATTAGGATAATAAATATTTTGTCCATATTATGGATATTTACGCAACAAAGGGTTTATTTGCCCGAATGTTCATTTACAAATGCGTTTACGCGCTCTATGACGCTGTTGTCTCCAACAAAAATCAATTTGTCTTTTGGCATAAATTCAAAATAAGGGCCAGGGGATACAACGATTTCTTCGTTGCGAAGAATGCCGATTATTGTCGCACCGGTGTTGTGCCAAAATTCCGATTTTCCTATGCTTATGCCAATTAAGTGAGAATAGTTCGGCATTTCGATTTCCACAGGTTTTATCATTTCGGAGCGTTTATAACGGTACATATTTATAAGATTATCGGTCATTGAATTGATTTCATGGTCGATCTCCAATCTCTTTTCATATGCTTTTGCTAAATTTAATCGCAAATTATAAATTAAGCTGTCGCTGTTGAAACTTTTGATGAATGACAAAGCTTTTTCTTTGGACAATACAACATTAACTTTGCCGTTTGCGATTTTGACAACGTCTTTATCGGCAAGTAATGACATGGCTCTTCTAATAGTTTCGGGAGAAACTTTATATTCGGTTGATAAGACGGAACTACCTTTGAGTTTGCTACCTACAGAAATATTGCCAGTGGCAATTCTTTCGGCAATATCTACTGCTATTTTCAAATATCTTGGGACTGAATATTCCATTTTTTCCTGCGCTTAAGTTGATAAATTAATATTACCCCAATTTAACAAATTAATCAATGGTAAACAATTTGCTTTATTTATTAATAGTCATGCTTCATCAATCGTTGGGTTGTTCCTTATGCAAGGCATATAATTTTGTTTTTGCCATTTACGCATATCAATTGCGCGTGTATAATATTATTGATAAAATGCTCGAAATAGTGAATTTGAACGCTTTGTCAGCATTGATCAAGAATGATGATAAATTGAAAATCGGTGATAGCGTCGATTGAAAGCATAATGGGAGTTAATGTATGAACGCTCTGGAAATTGAGAATTTGAGAAAGGTTTATACCTCTAAAAAAGGCGACAGAGTTGCCGTTGCGGGTCTAGATCTTACGGTTGCCGACGGCGAAATGTTGGGACTGCTCGGCACCAACGGCGCAGGCAAATCCACCACGATAAAGATTGCGACCGGACTTACAACGGCAACAAGCGGAAGTGTCAAGGTGTATGGCGTCGATATGTTTTCGGAGCCTGAAAAAGCAAAGGAAATGGTTAACGTCAGCCCGCAAGAAACTGCGATTGCTCCAAACCTCACGGTAAAAGAAAATTTGGAATTTATCGCCGAAATTTACGGCAAAGGCCGCGAAGATGCAAAAGCGTGCGCTTTGGATATTATGAAACAACTGGGCCTAGCCGACAGGGCAGGCGACCGCGCCGAAAAACTTTCGGGTGGTCTTAAACGCCGTCTGTCTATTGCTATGGCACTCATTTCTCAACCCAAATTGCTCTTTTTGGACGAGCCGACTCTTGGATTGGATGTTTTGGCGCGCAGAGAATTGTGGCGTTTTATAAAACATCTTAAAGGCAAAATTTCCATTGTATTAACCACGCATTATCTTGAAGAGGCGGAAGCGCTTTGCGACAGAATCGCAGTTTTGCACGAAGGCGAACTGAAAGCGCTCGGCACGGCAACCGAAATAATTGAGCAGGCAGATGCGGAAAATTTTGAAGAGGCCTTTTTGAAACTTGCGGGAATGGAGGAATATCTTGATGACTAAGACGATTATCTTTGCAAACCGCAACATAAAAGAAATGCTGAGAAATCCCTTCAGTTGGGTGTTTGGAATGGCAATGCCCATTGGTATCCTTCTCATTATGCAAATCATCATAAAAAGCGTTGGCGAAGAAGCGGCAAAACAAGTCCAGATGTTCACAGTTGATTATTTTACTGGAGGAGTGGTTGTGTTTGGAGCGTCGTTTTTGACAATGTTCTGCGTGTTGCTTATGTCGCGCGACAGGTCGGAATCCTTTTTGACGCGCCTTTATGCCTCGCCAATGCGTCCAATGGATTACATTTTGGGCTACGCTATTGCAGCTCTGCCACTTATGGCAATGCAAGTTGCGCTCACTTTCTCTGTGGCTATGGCTTTTGGTTTGACACTAAGCTGGAACATCATCCCTGCGATAATATTTTCCGCATTTTCATCGCTTATGTTTATTGCGCTCGGGATATTGTTCGGAAGTTGCCTCAGCGAAAAATCAGGCCCGGCGGTTTGCTCTGCCGTGGTGCAAGTTGCAGCCCTACTTTCGGGAATGTGGTTTTCTCTTGATATGATCGGCGGCGGGTTTGCAATTTTTTGCCGCATACTGCCGTTTGCTCACGCCTACGATATTATCCGCTTTTCTCTGATGGGACAGTATGACAAGATTTGGCTCCCAATAATAGTGGTTATCGCGTATACCGCGTTGTTTAGCGTGCTTGCCGCACTTGCTTTCAGACGCACAATGCGAAATAATTAAGAGCATAAGGAAAACAATACTTCAAAGCGTGAGTAGAATATAAACGCTAAAAATAAACAAAAAAAGGAACAGATGAAAGTTTTTGTATTTGATTTGGACGGAACGTTAGCTGAACTAGGACGCGCCGTAACCGATAAAAACGTTGAAAGGCTTAAAGCACTTTCAAAAAAAGGTGCTATTGCCGTATCATCGGGGAAACCGCTCTATTATTTGTGCGGTTTTATGCGTCAACTGGGCATTGAAAATCCTATCCTTATCGGCGAAAACGGTTCCGCTATCCAATTCGGAGTGGATTTGCCACCTAAAAACCAGTTTTTTCTTCCTACTACGGAAAAGGCAAAACGTAATTTAAAAGAACTTAGAAAACTGTTTGACTCTTATTTCGGCGACAGACTGTGGTACCAGCCAAACGAGGTATGCCTGACTCCTTTCCCGGAGAGCGAAGAGGATTTTGAAGCGATAGAAAGAATGCTAAAAGATAATCAGCAACTGCTTGAAGACGTTGACCATTACCGCCACTGCGACAGTTACGACTTTGCGCCAACGGGCATAAGCAAATATGAGAGTTTGGGTTATTTGTGCGAGATTTTGGGGATAAGTGCCGCCGACGTTGTTGCGATAGGGGACGGCGTAAACGACTATCCGATGTTTGATTTTGCCTGCTACTCGGTTGGCATACACGTTGAAAATATCGACAAAGTTGACGTCAACTTTATGACAATCGACGAGGCTTTGGAGCACCTGCTTTTTATAAGTTGATTTAGCCTACGCTCTCTGCGATATGAGAAGTACACTATGGGAAGTTAATAAGGCTGATTAAAGTTTATAAAAACTTTGAATAATCGAGGAACTTTTTCTGATTTTGGAACGGTTCTTCTTTTTTTATATAATTGCATCGTTTTGGCAAAACCGACTTCCTTGACAATTATTTTTTATCGGTCTACAATAAAATATTATGCAAGAGAGCGCACACGCATAGGGAGAACTGATGAAAATATCCGAAATTGTGAAAAACAATTCATTTTTGATGTCTGCGGAGGTCTTTCCGCCAAAAACCACCGGCACAATGGAAACCGTTATCCGCGCATTAAGAGGCATAAAGGATCTAAACCCCGATTATGTTTCTGTGACTTGCAGAAACGGAGAGGGCGTTGCGGCCACAGCCGACGTTGCCTCGATTGCGATTGACGCGCTGGACCTAAACACCGTTGCTCACCTTACCGCCGTAAATACCACCGTAGATGGATTGGAAAAACAAATTGCAATCCTAAAAAACAAGAAGATAGAAAACGTGTTGGTGTTAAGAGGCGATATAATCGAAAACAGCAAATTTTATGATTTTAAGCACGCTACCGATCTCGCAAAATATATGAGTGAACATCATCCGGAATTTAATCTTGTTGGAGCGTGCTACGCCGAAGGGCACGTTGAGTCGGAGTCGCTTGACGAAGATTTGAACTATATCAAAATGAAAGTGGAATGCGGTGTCAAACAACTTATAACTCAACTGTTTTTCTCTAACGATACCTTTTACCGCTTTATGGATAATGCTCACAAAAAGGGCATAGACGTTCCCGTGTTTGCGGGCGTGATGCCTATAACTTCGGAAACGCAGATAAACCGCATCGTAAAACTTTGCGGCGTGGAGATACCCAGCGACTTTGCAAAACTTGTTGCTACATACCGAGGGAATGATTTGTTTGAAGCCGGAACGGATTATGCAATATCACAAATAGAAGATCTAAACCGTCACGGTGTGAGCGGCGTACATCTTTACACAATGAACAAAGCAGATGTCGCAAAAAAAGTGTTTGGAGAACTTGATGTTGTCAGAAAAAATCAAGTTAAAACTGCACTAAGTAGGTTTTAACTAAGCAATATGACAATTTAAACTTGTCATTATGCAAATTGAGAGTATATGAGAGAGGATAAAATCACAGTCACAATAGACGATATTGCACCCAAAGGCAACTGTGGCGCATACCCTTTATCTGTACTTGAAGCCGTGGTCAACGAGGCAGAATTTTTGTATCGCTCCAAACGTTTTCCTCTCAAATTTTCAGACGAAAAAATTGAACTGACTGGCAGCGGCATTTACTTAACAGGCAAAACCGCAGAGGTACATTTGGACGGTTCAACGGAGTGCTTTGTGCTTGTTGGAACCTTGGGCGAGCGCGTTGACAGGCTTATAAACAAACTGTCGCTCAAAAGCATGAGCGAAGCATACACCGCCGATTTAACCGCGAACACGTTGATTGAAAAATATCTGGACGCGCTTTGTTTGGATTTGGAAAAAAATCTAGAAAACGGAGAAAAGACGTCCAATCGTTTCAGCGCGGGATACGGGGATTTGCCTCTGAATTTGCAACCCAAGATACTTTCGGTGCTTGAATCGGAGAAGGTTGGCGTTACCGTCAGCGAAGAATTGCTTATGCACCCGCTTAAAACGGTGACTGCTTTTGTAGGCGTTGGAGTTGACGCAAAAAAAGTTCCTTATACCTGTGCGGATTGTTCGAGATATTATGACTGTGACAAGAGGTTGTGCTATGATAAACTTTGAAAAAAACTTGATTTTGGACGGCGCGATGGGCACGGTGCTACAAGAATTTGTCACGCTCTCGGCGGGTTACCCTCCCGAAAAACTTTCGATTGAGAATTCAGACGTTATCTGCAAAATCCATAAAGCGTATATAGATGCGGGATCGGACGTGATTTCTACAAACACCTTTGGTGCCAATCCTTTTAAGCACACCGAATATAAAGAGATGATAAAAAAGTCGGTGGAAATTGCACTTGATGCGGCTAGCGGCCGATGCGTTGCGCTTGATATTGGACCTTCCGGCAAACTATTTGGCGAAACACTGGATTTTGACAGTTGTTATGAGGGCTATAAAAGTGTGGTGCTTGCCGCCGAAGATAAGACGGATTTCATACTTTTTGAAACATTTACAGATTTAAGAGAGTTGAGAACGGCAGTCCTTGCCGCAAAAGAAAACTCCAAACTTCCCGTTGTCGCGTGCATGACTTTTTCAAAGAACGGCCGCACACCGTTTGGTACCGACGTTGACAGTTTTGTTTTGACTGTGATAGCCGCAGGCGCGGACGGCGTCGGCGCAAATTGTTCTGTCGGACCAAAAGAGATGATTGACGTTGCGAAACGTATGGTGCAAATCACCGACAAGCCCGTTTTTATTCAGGCCAACGCAGGGATTCCGATACTCAAAAACGGAGTGACCGTATTCCCTGTCGGAAAAGAAGAATTTGCCGACCTAAACGCAAAAATCAAAGCGTTGGGAGTTAGAGCCATAGGCGGCTGTTGCGGCACAAATCCCGAGTATATAAAACTGCTTAAAGAGAAATTGTCCTTGGTTGAATGCCAAAAAAATGCCGCAATTAAGCGCAGCGCGGTTTGTTGCTCCCAGCGTACCGCAGTTGCGGATAAAATGCTGGTTGTCGGCGAAAGAATAAACCCTACCGGCAAGAAAAAATTTAAAGAAGCTGTTATAAACGGCGACTACGACTATATCACCGCTTGCGGCATTATGCAGCAAGAAGAGGGCGCGGATACCTTGGACGTCAACGTGGGCGTGAACGGCGTTGACGAAAAGGAAGTCATGCAAAAAGTGACGGAGAGGCTGCAGACTGTGACCGATTTGCCCTTGCAGATTGACACGTCGTCTCCAGCGGTTTTGGAGTGCGCTCTTCGCCGCTATTGCGGAAAGGCTATAATAAATTCCGTAAATGCGTCAAAAAAGAGTTTGGAGGAAGTTTTGCCCCTCGCAGTACGTTTCGGAGCGGCAGTTATTGGGCTTACTCTTGACGAAAACGGTATACCGAAAACCGTGGAAGGTCGCGTAAAATTGGCAAAGAAGATAACCCAAGAATGTGTTAAGCGCGGAATAGCAAAAGAGGACATCTATATCGATGCGCTGACACTTTCCGAAGCGTCGGAATCAGGCGGCGCGCTTGTCACGCTGAATACTTTGAAAGAAGTGAAAAAACTGGGCGTTAAAACGGTGCTCGGCGTTTCAAACGTATCTTTTGGAATGCCGTTAAGAAACGATATAAACGCCGCGTTTTTGAAACTTGCAAAGGAAGCGGGGCTTGATTTAGCGATTATCAATCCCACTTTTAAAAACCTGAAACCCTCAAAGCAAGCAACGGATTTTATTTTAAACCGCGAGGGCGCAACCGAAGCATACCTAGCGTACGCGACGGGGAAAGTTGAGGAAGCATTGAAAGGAGCGGAAGTCACTTCCGACCTTAAAAAAGCCATTTTGACAGGGCAGAAGGAACTATCCGGAAAAATTGCGGAAATTCTCATAAAAGAAAATACCGCCGAAGAAATAGTCAAAACGTACGTGATACCCGCCCTTGACGAAGTGGGTGAACGCTACGAAAAGGGTGAGATGTTTTTGCCGCAGCTTATCGCGTCGGCAGACGCTGCACAAAGTGTTTTTGCCGTCATCGAAAAAGACACGCCTATAAACGCGGATAACGGAAAACGCTTTGTTCTGGCAACCGTTAAAGGCGACGTTCACGATATTGGCAAAAATATTTTAAAATCGGTTGTCGGTAATTACGGCTACAAAGTTATCGACCTTGGACGTGACGTTGATTACGATGTTGTTTTGGCTGCGGTGGAGAAAAATTATCCTTGCGTATTGGGCTTGTCCGCGCTTATGACAACGACCGTTGACAATATGGAAAAGACTATCAAGGTGGTAAAATCAAAATTCAAAGATATAAAAGTTCTTGTTGGCGGAGCGGTTTTAACGGCGGATTATGCGGAAAAAATCGGAGGAATCTATTGTTCCGACGCAAACGCTACCGTGAAAAAACTAAACTATATTTTTGATATGGGCATTTAGTTGTCCATCAATCGTTCCACAAATTCATAAGGAAAGATAGAATTGCACGGACAAAAAATGAAAACTATAAAAACTACGAAAAGGACGGCATTGATTGTCGTCGCGCTTGTGCTTTTTGCATCGCTTTTAACGGTTTTTTGCGCGTGCGATAATGGTGGCAACAAAAACACCGAAGGTTCGGCAAGGATAATTGTAGATGGCGAAAATGTCATAGATTTGACAGTTAATCTAGACAAAATCGACGGGAGTGCCAAATTGCTGCCGGTTTTGAAATCGCTAAAAGAGCAAGGGAAACTTGCACTTGAATATGAAGAGAGCGTTACCGGCGCATATCTAACGAAAATCGGTACCCTGCAAAACAGTGGGAATAAATACATTTACGTTTTTACGTCATTAGAAAGTGACAAAGACGTATCCGAATGGGCAACGAGTGTCGAATATGACGGCATAATGCTTTATTCGTCTGGCTTGGGCGTAAGCGAAATGTCGCTAAAAGACGGCACAGTGATTTATTTTAATACGATAACAATTTAACGTATGGTGACAAGAAACAGAATTTTAACCAGAAAAATCGTGCTTACCGCAATGATAGCTGCCATTTTGACGGGGGCTAAATTGGCGTTGTCATACGTCGCAAACGTTGAGGTTATAACTCTTTTGATTGCCGTTTTTACAGCGGTCTTAGGAGCGGGAATAGTTATGCCCGCGGTTTTGATTTTTATAGTGACGGAAACGTTCCTTTACGGCTTCGGAACGTGGGTGTTGTCGTACATTATCTATTGGCCTCTGCTTGTGTGCGTTTTTTCTCTGTGTGCAAAAAGTAAAAACGATTTAATTTTCAAATTATGCGCGGTTGTCTTCACCGCTTTTTTCGGGGTGCTGACAAGCCTTGTGGATACAGGCCTTGTCAGCGCAAACTTCGATGACTTTTTTGCAAGATTTTTGATTTTGTACGCGCGCGGAAGCATCTTTTACACTGTACACGTGTTATGCAACCTCGCAACTTTTGCGTTTTTGTTCAGTCCGTTAAAGAAGATACTTGATAGGGAATATTCGCGCTACATAAGATAATTTATTAAATAAAAACCGCACTTCAAAGATAAAACTCGTTATTCCTTTAAAGTTGCGGTCTTATTAAA
>CAYJCS010000002.1:19115-21767 GCA_964368715.1 uncultured Bacteroidaceae bacterium
GCTGACTGCGTTGTCGGCGCATACGCCTTCAGGAACGGGCGTGTTCTTTTTCTTGCGGGCCATAATTAATTGACGGATATATGAAAAGTCGGACTTGTCGATTGCCTTGTCAAACAAGAGTAATATGGACGGCAAAATAAATAGGACTATGCACATCGATGCCGTTGCGCCCATACCTATCAAAGCGCCTATCGATGCAACGACGCCACTGGTTGTAATAGAAAGGGTCAATCCGGTTACTAGAAGGATTATGCCCGAAGTGATGATTGTCGGTAAGACAGCGTTTTCTGACTCCGCCATGGCATCAAGTTTGCTTGTGTAGTTGGATTTTGTGGTGCGGTAACGGTTTGTTAAAACTATTGCATAGTCGATTGTCGCACCCATTTGCACTGCGCTCACTATAAGATAGCCTATGAAGTTTATCGGGCTGTTTGAAAGCGAGGGTATAAAGAAATTGATCCACATGCCGCCTTGAATTGCCAAGACCAACAGTATCGGAATGAGCCAGTTTTTGAAAGTGAACAGCAGTATTACCAACATAAACACCACAATGAGTACGCTCACTATTGCGTTGTCTCTCGGAAACGCCTGAGCCATTTCGTAGCACACAACGCTTTCGCCCGTGATGTAAAATTCGGAATAATAGTTCCCTATATTATTTTTCAATTCGCTTATCAAATTGAAAGTGGTTTCGTCTTCTACTTCTGCATCGACGTTGAAAGTGAGCCTCGAATAATTTGCGGATTCCAAACTGCTGCGCGCTTCAACCAATGTGCCGAGCAAATCACCATAGTCGCCAAGGGCACTGCGGTAAAATTCGTTGCTGTATATATAGGTGAGCAAATCGACAAGGTAAACCTTTGTGTCCTCCGTGACCTCGACGTCGGGATTGACTGACTTTGCGCCGCCCTCAAAAATAGCGTGTACGATTTCATCACTGAGAAAGCCTTCATACTCCGTGCCTGCCGTCATTGTAGTCATAAGGTTTTTAAGGTCAACTTCGGTAAACTCGTCCGTGAGATAGGCATCTTCGGTCACTTTAATATTGGCTAGTGCGTTGGAACTGTCGATAATCTCGTAAGACAAAACGTAATTTGCAAGTTCTCTTTCCTTTTCGTAATCACCCGCGGGCACCACTACAACCAGAGTGTTAAGCGTGCCGAAGTCATCCTTGAATTCGTTCTTTGCCGATACGATTTTGTTGCTTCCGTTCATATTAAAGCCGTAGCTTGTAAATGCCTGACTTATGCCGCAAAACGCGATTACGGCAAGGAATATAGGCACCAAAATTTTGCGCGCTTTTACAATCTGCCTTGCGGGTTTTGTGACATTTGGCACGAATGGCTTGTGCTTGCTTCGATCCAAGGGTGAGTGCAAAAGCACAAGCAAAGGCGGCATAAAGAAGAGGACGGAGAACAAACTGAAAAATATGCTCTTGCATAGAGCAATGCCGATTTCAACTCCTATCGGAAGCGTCATAAGAAGAAGTGCCGCCAGTCCTGCGATAGTTGTCAAAGAACTTGAAAATATTTCAGGAAAGCCCTTTGCAAGGGCGTTGACTGTTGCGATTTTTGCATCGGGCTCATGCAGCCTTTCGTCCATATAACGGTGGAGCAGTATGACCGAATAGTCAACCGAAAGGGCAAGTTGAAGCACGAGAGCAATGAGATTTGATAAGTACGAAATGCCGCCGAACAAAAAGTTCGTGCCCATATTTGTGATGATTGATGCTGCAAAAACAATTGCCATTATGGCAAGTTCAAAATATGAGCGCGAAGTAAAAATGAGCATCACAACGATGGCAATTGCAATGACAAGGCCGGCTTGTAAAATACTTTCGGAGGTTTCTTGTTTTGTGTAATAAGAAGATGCGGATACACCTGCTATATAGGCTTCGTGGTCAAGAGTATCAAGATAATCCAAAAGGCTTTCAACCGCTTCAAACGCGCTCTCCGTTGAATCGTAATCCGTCAGTGTTACGGTGAATAAAACATTTCCGTTTTTATAGCCTGTCATAGGGTCGTAGGCAACGGACGCTATCCCTTCTATTTGTAATATGTCGTTTCGAATGTCTTTGATTTCGCTCGGGTCTACGCTTTTGACTGTGACGTATGTCATGCCTTTGTCATCAAATTCTTCCTTTAGAATTTCCATCGCATTGTCGGCGTCGGAGCCTTTGGGAAGATATCCGCTCAAATCGTAAGTGACTTCCGTGAACGGTATCATTATGACGGACGCAACAATCAAGCCCAAGAAAAGTCCTATGAAGACCCACTTGTGCTTAACGACAAACTGAGCAAAAGCGCGTGAAGTTATTTTTTTCTCTTTCATTCTTCCGTCCAAAGGTGGCAACCAAATTTAATTGTAGGCAAATACCACATTTAATCAAGATAGACTGTATCGGTGTATTTGTCAAGTAAAGCCAACAACAATTTGTCGGCTTTACTTATTGCTTTTATATCACTTTACCGTGTTGTGCGAGTGTGCCTTTATTCTTTGTTTGATTGTACCTTTGTTTGTTTAGTTGTACGTCGTTTTTTGTGCGATTATATCTCGAAATAAGGCTTATGCGATAACGACATCGGTCAGCATGTTGTGATAGATACCCATCCAGAAGGGCAGGGTGTAGGTGGTTGAACCTTCCATTTCATA
>CAYJCS010000003.1:0-21279 GCA_964368715.1 uncultured Bacteroidaceae bacterium
TCCTCTTGCTTTTCCAGTTGAGCGACAATTTGTTTGATTGTGCCTGCGCTGCCTGTGACGGTTATAGTCATGCGTGAGAACCTTTCGTCTTCCGTGGCGCAGACGGATAGTCCGTCGATGTTATAGCCGCGGCGAGAAAAAAGCCCTGCTATGCGCGATAGCACTCCGGGTTGGTTGTTGACGAGTATCGAAATAATTTGTTTTTCCATGATGTTCCTTTTGCCGACTTCCGCTAATACGGCTGTCTGTTTTTTGTGCGCAGTATTTATTGTATTCCTTCGTTTATGCCCAGTTTACAGTTGATGACAAGAGGCAATGTGCCCCTGAGAGCCGCGTCTGTTGCAATTTTGACGTCTTCCGTTTCGGTTATGGTGACGGCGCGCGCACCGAAAGAACGGGCAAGCGCGGCATAGTCCACGTCAACGTAAAGGCTGCTTGCGGGAGTGCGTTTTCCCCGCGCCAACTGCAGTTTTCGTATCATACCCAAACTTTTATTGTTCAAAACGACAACGATAAGCGGAACGTGGTGTTTGACCGCCGTGCCCAGTTCCGTACAGTTCATATTGAACGAACCGTCGCCGGTTATAAGCAGTACCGGCTTGTTGGTGGCAAGGTGCGCTCCGATTGAGGCTCCCATTCCAAAACCCATAGCGCCAAGACCACCGCTTGTCAAAAAGGCTTTGGGCGATTTGAATTTATAGTTGTGTGCCGTCCACTCCTGATGCAACCCCACGTCTGTCGAAACTATTACGGAGTCACCAAGTTTGTCCGACAGATAGCGGATTATTTCGGCACCGCGGTGAATTTCTTTGGGACGTATAAAGTCACTGAATGTCCAGTTGTTATTGAGATTGTCTTTTATAAGCGGATTCAGCGCGCAAAGGGCGGCGGCAATATCACCGGTTACGCTTGCGGTGGTAAGCACGTTTTTATCTATCTCCGCTTTATCAATGTCAACCTGCACAAGCGGAATTTTGCGTTTTTTTATAATGTCAAAAGCCGAATAACGGCTATTGAAACGCGCGCCCAAAGTAATTAACAAATCGCAATCTTTGAGTGCCGCTGTCGTCGCCGTGTTGTCGTTGGAAAGCACACCAAGATAACAAGGCTCGTCGGGATCGAAACAGCCAATTCCCATATAGGATACCATAACCGCAGCATTGAGTTTTGATGCAAGGAGGGCAACTTCCTTTTCGCAGTCGGAGGCGCGTACGCCGCCGCCAATATATAAAACGGGCTTTGTGCTTCTGTTTATTATTTCAGCGGCTCGCTCTATTTCTTCCTGCGATACCGCTAATGACTTCCTTTTTTGGGGCAGTGATTTTTCATAATCGGCGTATTCGTCAAATACGTTGCTTGGTATGTCCACAAGCACGGGACCTTTGCGCCCTTCATTTGCCACCTTGAAAGCCTTTCTCACGGCGGGCGCGATTTCGGCGGCGGATTTCACGATGATTGCGTATTTTGTGACTGGAAGTGTCATTCCGAAAATGTCCACTTCCTGAAAACTGTCGTGTCCAAGTAGCGACAAAGACACGTTGCCGGTTATTGCGACAAGCGGAACGCTATCCATATATGCGTCTGCAATTCCCGTGACAAGATTCGTTGCACCGGGGCCGGAAGTTGTCAAAACCACGCCTGCTTTTCTGCCTGCGCGTGCATAGCCTTCGGCGGCAAAACAAGCGCCCTGTTCGTGAGCAGTCAGTATGTGTCGAACCGAGGAACCGTCCATTGCGTCATATACGGAAAGCACGCTTGCGCCGGGGTAGCCGAATACGGTATCCACGTTCTGTTCAACAAGACATTCAATTAAGATTTCGGCACCTTTGAGTTTCATGTTCTCCGCTCTGAATTTTGAAAAATGCTTACCTTTCGTATAAATGTATACTTAAATTCATTTTATAACAATGTTTGCCTTTCAGTCAAGACAATTCGCCTTTGGGACTATTGTCCCTTTTGGTCGGGTTTACGCTGAATGGAGATAAAAAATCCTGTTGCATAACTGTATAATCATAAAATTTTCGCATAAATGAATAATATTTTGCGCAAAATTGCATAAAAGTGCTGATTTTTAGAATTTATTTGATTTTTTATTAAACTTATGCAAAATTGTTTGCATTATTTTTTGCTAGGTGATACTATCGCTCTAGTAAGCCGAAACCCGCATAAATTGCGACTTGGGAAACAGAATTATATGGAGGATACATAAATGAAAAAAATAGTGGTCATGATTTTGGCACTTGCTTTGCTTGTTAGCGGATGCTTTGCTCTTGCTGCATGCAACAAGGACGAAAAAGAGACAATCGTTGTCTATACCAATGCGTTCTTTGCTCCTTTTGAGTATTATGACGGAACAGAAATCGTTGGTGTTGACATTGACATAATGGCAAAAGTCGGAGAAAAAACCGGTAAAAATATCGAGTTCAAAGACGTTGAATTTGCCACAATAATCGACAGCGTTAGCGAAGGTAAACTATGCGACTGCGGCGCTGCGGGAATCACCATCACCAATGCCCGTAAAGAAAAAGTTAACTTCTCAATTCCTTACTACACATCAGTTCAATATGTTATTTTCAGCGGTGACGCTGTTGCGACCAGCAAAAATTCTGAAGATGAAGACGTCGTGCTTTGGAGTCAACTTGCCGGTAAGAAAATCGGCGTGCAACTTGATACAACCGGTGACATCTATGTGGGTATCGAAATCGAAGGCGACGGAGATTATACCGGTGAACTTAACGGCACCGATGCTGTAAAAACGCAATATAAGACCGCACAACTAGCTGTTGAAGCTCTTGCAACAACCCTTGACGTAGTTGTCGTGGACGAAATGCCTGCTAAATACCTTGTCAAGAACAACACCTATAAATGCTATCCTCTCTACTACGATGCGGAAACCGCAACCGAAGAAGAATATGCAATCGCAGTCAATAAAGGACAAACTGAATTGCTTGCCGCTATTGACGAAGTTCTTACCGAAATGCTTGTAAAAGATACTGACGGCAAGAGCGAAATTGACAAACTTGTTGCAAAGCATTTTGGTATTAACTAAAAAATACCAAACACGCTTTCAATATAGAAAGATTATTAAGGCAGGGGATTCCTCTGCCTTGAGTCGTTAAAAAGGATCAAACAACAATGGATTTTTTTGAAGGAATATGGACGGTGTTTTCCACCGAAAAATACTTTGAAGCCGTGCTTGAAGGCTTGAAGCATACTTTATATATTACGGCTTGCGCTGTTTGTATCGGTCTTGCGATTGGCACTATTGTTGCGGTTATCAAGATTTCTGCAAATTATAATAAGGCGATGAAAGTGCCTGCGGCTTTGTGCGATATTTATATCGGCGTAATAAGGGGAACCCCGGTTGCACTTCAACTGTTTATTATGGCATTTGCGGTATTTGCCATTCGCGGATTTCCTCTTGAAGTCACTGCAATACTGACCTTTGGCATAAATTCGGGAGCATACGTTGCGGAAAACTTGCGTGCAGGCATACAATCAGTTGACAGCGGACAGATGGAAGCGGGACGTTCTCTAGGGCTTGGCTTCGGTACAACTATGGTCAGAATCGTTGTGCCTCAGGCGATAAAAAACGTTATACCTGCAATAGGCAATGAACTTATCGCTTTGCTCAAAGAAACTTCGATAGTGAGCATGGTCGGATTGGTGGATTTGACGTTTGCGGCCTACATAGTCGGTTCAGGTCAAAATATGGCAGACTTTTTAGTGCCTATGTGCGCAGTGGCAATATTCTATTTGGCAATCGTATACGGAATCACCTTGATTATCAAATTGATTGAAAAGCAATTGTCAAAGAGCGATAGAAATAATAACCGCGCCAAAAGCAAAACTGTAAAACGTACGTTATTTGGACAAAAGGAGCAGGAGTTATGATAGACGTTGTCAATATGACAAAGAAATTCGGAAATCTTCTTGTCCTCGACGACATAACAGAATCAATAAATAAGGGCGAAAAAGTCGTCATCGTGGGACCTTCCGGCGGTGGGAAATCCACTTTCTTACGCTGTTTGAATTGTCTTGAAGACCCAACCACCGGTAGGATATTCTTTGACGGTAAAGACC
The DNA here is from genome assembly GCA_964368715.1 of uncultured Bacteroidaceae bacterium. GTDB lineage: Bacteria > Bacillota > Clostridia > Christensenellales > CAG-917 > RGIG4097. Next base: position 4,084 of record CAYJCS010000003.1, read on the forward strand.
TGGCGGATTTGAAAGTCAACATCAACGAACAGCGCCAAAAAATCGGAATGGTCTTTCAGCAGTTCAACTTGTTCAACAACCTAACCGTCAAGAAAAACATTACGCTTGCGCCAATAAAAATCGGCATACAAAATCTTCGCAAGAGCAAATTGCATAATGCTTTCGCTCCGAACTATAACAAATGGCTTGAAAAAAACGGCGAAAAATACAATGCGAAAATCGACGTAAAACGCGCCGAACTGGGAAGCGAAATAGCGGATTTAAAAGAAAGACTTGCGCCAATTGGCGAGGCATGGGAAAAGACCAAAAAAATTGAGGAAAGTGCAGGCAAGAACTTTGTTACGTATGACAGCGATTTGACGAAGAAAAAACTGAAAATCACCTCCAAAATAGAGTCTAAGGAGCGCAAACTTTCGCACATCGTTCACGCTGAGCCCAGAGAAATTGTCAAGCCGGAATTTGAAAGCGCCAAAGCGGTAAAAACCGCTGCGGAAGAGAACGCAATGCGCCTGTTAAAACGTATCGGACTTGAAGATAAAGCGGACAAATATCCAAGCACTCTGTCCGGAGGACAGAAACAGCGTGTGGCGATTGCCAGATCGCTTGCGATGAACCCCAAAGTTATGCTTTTTGACGAACCTACTTCTGCCCTTGATCCGGAAATGGTAGGCGAGGTTTTGGACCTGATTAAACAGGTCGCTAACGAGGGCATGACGATGGTTATCGTAACTCACGAAATGAATTTCGCAAAGGAAGTTGCTACCCGCATTATGTTTATGGCGGAAGGCAAAATTTTGGAGCAAAACACCCCCGAAGAATTCTTTTCAAACCCTCAGCATCCGCGTCTGAAAGAGTTCCTTTCCAAAATATTATGAACCACTGTTAAAAGCTTAATTTAACCTCAATTAGCGCAATTCCTATGGAGTTGCGCTAATAATTATATTTACACAATTATCTTTACACGATAGAGTGTTTATGTTATCATTAACTACAAATAAAGTGGAGAAGTGTTGTGAAATATACAGAATTAAAACAACACATAAACAAGGCGAACAGCGAGAGCTTTGCACCGTGTTACGTCATCGGCGGTGACGATGCGTATTTAAAACAGCGTGCACTGCAGATGTTTAAGTCGCTTGTAATTCCGGAATATGCGGATTTCAACCTATCCGTAGTGTCACAAGCGGACGGAGCAAATGAAATTGTGGACGCACTGTCTGTGTTTCCCGTGTTTGACGAGCATAAGCTCGTTATCGTGCCGGATATGTCAAAGCCTTCCGACGTGGACAGAGATATACTGCTTCGCTATCTAAACTCTCCCAATCCAACTTCCATTTTACTGCTCGTTTTTGACGGGGTTGAGGGGCGCAATCTTTGCGCAAAATATAAGCAGTTGCAATACGTGGACTGCGACAAATTGGACCTGAATTCTATCGCTATCGAAGTGGAAAGTATTTTGGAGAATCCGCCGAAGCGCACAATTATGCGTCAAGCTATGACCTCTCTTGCTGAAAGAACCCAAAACGATATGTCGAGAATTTGCACGGAAGTGCAAAAATTGAAGGCTTATTCGGACGGTGAAATAACTGTTAGCGACGTTGAAGAAATGGTTGTGCCAAACCTTGACTATGCCGTTTATGAACTCACCGGCGCAGTCAGCGAAAAGCAGGCGGACAAGGCGTTGAAAGTGTTGGACGTGTTCAAAAAACAGGGCACAAAACCATATGCCATTTTGCAGTTGCTCTATATGCAGTACCGCAAAATGTTGCACGCAGAGCTCCACAAAAACGACGACGAACTGGATCTTGCAAATATGCTCGGAATTTCCAAAGGCGCGCTGTTTTATTTGAAGAAAGTATCAAAAAATTATTCGCAGACAAGACTAAAACGCTGTGTGGATTTTTTGCATCAGTTGCAGTACGATATCTTCAGCGGCCAGCGCGGCGATGAGGAAGCAGTTCACGAAGCGGTTTTGTCTTTGCTCAACATTTGAGTATAAACTTCTGGTATGGCGATAGAAAAAATAATGTTATCACTGAGAATTAAACGCTGAAAAATAATCCTATGATAAAAGACAGACTCAACCAAAAATATTATCCTGCGATTTGGGCGGCGCTATTACTGGCGTCTATTTTCCGTTTTGCCTATCAAATTATCGATTCTTATATGTCTATGACAGATATTTCGGCGGCAAGGGTGACGCTCAGCGTCTTGGGAAATTTGTTTTTAAACGCACTTTTGCCTTCGTGGCTGTGCTACTGCTGCGCTTCGATTTTATGGTCTATGGCATGGCGGCGTGGTTATAGGTTTATTGGCCGCAATGATTTTATCTATATCACAATGATATTTACGGCGGCGGCTAGAGTCGTAATGGGCATTGTGGAAATTTTTGCCCTTGTGAACGGAGCACTATATTCTTACACGTCTGTTCTCCTTGACGTGACGGTTCTTTCCGCGGCGCTTTACGTTATGTATTTTGCCGTGCTGGTGCCAAAGTATATGAATCCAAAGCAGAGTTATGAAGTTTTCAGCCTCTATTCTATGGTGTATCTGCTGTTCCAAGGTTTGCACACAGCGTTGCCTTGCGTTGTGTATCTTTTGATTGCCGAAGGAACGGCTTTTTATGATACCTTTGGAAAGACGCTTGAACAGGCGGGGTACAACTTTACGTCTGCGAACGAAAACGCAGTTATCGCTTCCTATGTCGCACTCGGAGTGCTGGGTGCCTATATAATCGCAACTATATTATTAAGCGCTGTGCTTCGCAAAAAGGCACTTGCTTATAAACCTGTAGAGGACGAAAACAACGACAACAAACCGTATGACAACCCTTTCGGCGACGATTTTCAAGGTCAAGACAGTGGCGGCAAATCGGACGGCAACGACAAAATATTTGAGGATTTTGATATTTAGTTTAGGAACGGTATGAGGTGCTTATGAACTACAATTTTATTGAATGGGGAAAAAATCTTAATCTCTATGCATTGATAGATTTGGCAATTTTTATGACGATGCTCACCGTCCTCATCGTGTTTTTTGTATACAAAAGAAATATGCGCGTGCTGTGCCTATTGGTATCGGTGATGTTGCTTGAAATCCTCGTGCAAGTGCTGTCACAACTATATGATTATGAAATACTCACCGTTTCGCGCTATATTTTGCATTATGCCATGATACTATGCATTGTAGTTAGCGCGGTAGTTTATCAGTCTGATCTGAAGTCGATTTTCCAAAAGATAGGCAATTCGCGCGGGCTGTCCATTTTTAACGACAACCTAAACAGCGACGACGAACTGCGCGACGCTACCACTGAAATCCTTATGGCGTGCCAAGACATGGCAAAACAGGATATCGGCGCAATCATAATAATAGACTCCGGCGGTGACATTCACGGCACGATATTAGAGTCGGGCACGACTCTTGGAGCCACGTTGTCCGCACCGCTGCTTGAAAGCATTTTCAACACCAAATCGCCGTTGCACGACGGAGCGGTAATCGTCAGAGGAAACAAAGTCGTTGCAGCCGGGTGTTTTTTGCCGCTCACTCAACGCAACGTCAACAAAGATATGGGCACCCGTCACCGCGCTGCAATCGGCGTGACCGAAGACACAAGCGTTTTGAGCATAGTAGTGTCGGAAGAGACAGGCATAATTTCAGTGGTCAAGCGCGGAGAGATCAAACGCTATATGACAATGGATAAACTCAAAGACGAAATTGAAGAAGCCTACGGCATATCCGTTGCGGCCATTGCGCGCCGCGAGGCTAAACAAGAGAAAAAGCACAAAGGAATATTCGGAAAATGAAAACAATAAATTGCGTGGATATCCTCTTGCCAAAGGTCAATGAACCCGAAAAGTGGGCAGTGGTTTCTTGTGACCAGTTTACCTCTCAAAGAGATTATTGGAAGGAATTAAACGATTACATAGGCGACGCACCGAGCGCGCTTAAATTGATTTTTCCGGAAGTTTATCTAAGCGATAAAGACGCAGACGAGCGCATAAAAAAGATAAATAAGACGATGGAAGAATATATAAATGGTGACGTGTTTGAAACCTTGAAAGGCAGTTTTATTTTGGTCAAACGCGACACTTCATACGGTCTTTCGCGTTTGGGGCTTATTGTTGCGGTTGACCTAGAAGACTACAGTTACGTCCATCCCACATACGTTCCGCTACGCGCAACGGAGGGCGTAGTTTTGGATAGGATTCCTCCTCGTCTTAAAATCCGCGCAGACGCACTTTTAGAGTCGCCGCATATACTCGTCGTTATGGACGACAGACAAAAACGCGTCATTGAACCGATTTATAAAAATCGTGATAAACTTGAAAAATTGTACGATTTTGATCTTAATATGAAAGGCGGCCATTTGACAGGATACAGGGTTAATAAAGCCGACGTGATGGATAAACTTGCCGTTTATGAAAATGACATGAAAGAATTTTACGGACAAAACAATGATTTTTTGTTTGCTGTAGGTGACGGTAATCACTCGCTGGCGACGGCTCAAGCACATTGGAACAACGTCAAAAAGTCACTGTCGGTAGAAGAGAAAAAAACTCACCCTGCACGCTTCGCACTTTGCGAACTTGAAAATCTGCATGATGAGGGTATCGTGTTTGAGCCTATCCATAGATTCGTTTTTGGAGTTGACGAAGACGAATTTGTGGCATATTTAAGCGAATGCTTGAAAGGCGAGGGCAAGCTTACTCTGTTTAGCAATTCGATGCAATACGTCATTCCATGCAACATAAACAACACGGAATGTATAGCGGAAATTCAAGCGGCTGTTGACAGCTATATCAAAAAATACGGCGGCAGTGTGGACTATATCCACGGGGATGAAAATCTGAAAAAAATTGCGGCGCAAAACCCTGGCATTGCCATAATGATGCCAAAGATAGAAAAAGAAGAATTGTTCGGATGCGTCTTGGCGCACGGCAATCTGTGCCGCAAAGCGTTCAGCATGGGCGAGGCCGAAGAAAAACGATATTACTACGAATGTCATAGGATAAAATAGCGACAAGGCGTAAAACGCGCCTATTTGCTTAAATTACAATTTGAGGATATAGAAATGATAGTATGCAAATTCGGCGGAACGTCGATGGCAAATTCAACAACAATAATGAAAGTGGTTAGCGACGTCCAAATGGACCCAAACAGAAAGTTTGTGGTTGTGTCGGCACCCGGTAAACGCGACGTATGCGACGTAAAAGTGACAGATGCACTTTACGCTTGCTACAAAGAAGCCAAAGAAAAGGGAAATATAGACGAAACTTTTGCCGTTATTGAAAAACGCTTTTTGACAATCGAGAGTGAACTTGATGTAAATGTCGGTATCGCTGACGAACTGGCTACGATAAAAGAGGGTATATTAAATTCGGATTCTGCCGACTACGCAGCCTCACGCGGAGAGTACCTGAGCGCAAAACTGCTTGCGGCAAAACTCGGATTTGAATTTATCGACACCCAAGAACTTATAAAATTTAACGAAAAAGGGGAGTTGCAACTCGATTATACGCTCGACCTTTTGCGCGCAAAACTAGCCAAAGTCGCCTATGCGGTGTTGCCGGGATTTTACGGCTCGGATAACGACGGCAGAGTAAAAACCTTTTCAAGAGGCGGTTCGGATATTTCGGGCGCAATCGTTGCGCGTGCGGCAAATGCAGAAGTATATGAAAACTGGACGGATGTTGACGGCTTTTTGGTTGCCGACCCCCGCATAGTAGACAATCCAACAAAAATTGATTTTTTGAGTTATCGAGAACTTAGAGAACTTGCCTATATGGGCGCCGAGGTTTTGCATCCCGAAAGCATTTTCCCCGTCAGAAGCGTCGGCATACCAATCAACATCAAAAATACTTTTAATCCGCAAAACAAAGGCACGATGATTGTGCCGTCAAACCGTTTGCCGCGCGACAATAAGGTCATCACCGGCATAGCCGGCAAAAAAGGTTTTACTATCGTCAATATCGAAAAAGATATGATGAACAGCGAAATCGGTTTCGGCAGAAAGGTGCTGAGCGTGTTGGAATTGGAAGGCATTTCCTTTGAGCACATGCCAAGCGGCATCGACACGCTTTCCGTCGTTATACGCGACGAATACTTGAGCGGGAAAATGCAAAAAATAGTCAACAAAATAAGTGACACGGTTCAGGCGGACAACGTGGAAATCCACAGCGGATTATCGCTTATTGCCACCGTCGGTCACAATATGGCTTCCCGTCAAGGTACAGCCGCGGCGATTTTTGAGGCACTTGCAAACGCGCATATCAATATAAGAATGATTGACCAAGGCTCGTCGGAACTCAATATTATAATCGGAGTCGATACATTCGATTATGAAAAAGCCATAAGCGCGATTTACTACGCATTTTCATAAAGCATTTTGAATTGATAATTTGGATTTTTGATTGCAAAGACTCCTGAATTCAGTTTTGGGAGTCTTTTAATTCTCAAACATCAAAAAGACGCAAAATGAGTAACAGAGAATTTTAAATCAGAGACATAATCATTTCTTTACCGTCGTTGGTGTTGATAACAAACATATACCCCATCTCTTTGTCCAAATAATTTACATTGGCTACTTCGTCGATTTCTGTTGCTACATAATCGCCGATTTTTGTAAGCATGAATTCGTACATAAGATCATCGGGTTTTTCGTGGTTCATAGTGGTATTCCTCCTTTTTTCTACATTATAACGCTGCAATGAATGTCAAACAACTTATGAGCGTATAGGTAATGTAGCGAAATTTGGAATAAAAAGTCGAAAAAAGATGAGACAAGTATTTTCGTGTAATATTTTAGCAATAGTATCAAAAAAGGAAATGAAGTAAGTTCTCAACAAATATGGCAACAAAAAAGCCATGCATTACTGCAAGGCATTTGTGGCAACATTAGTTATATGTTTTTTATGTAGTTTTATTTTTTTTCGTCCTTCTCGCGGATTTCCACACGACGTATTTTGCCGCTAATGGTTTTTGGCATTTCAGTTACGAAATCGATAATACGCGGGTATTTATAAGGAGCGGTCACTTGTTTAACGTAGTTTTGCAAATCCTTTTTCAATTCTTCGGATGCGGTGTGGCCTTTCGATAACACGATAGTTGCCTTGACAACCTGTCCTCTAACGGGGTCGGGCACTCCGGTTATCGCACATTCGAGCACTGCCGGATGCTCCATCAATGCGCTTTCCACTTCAAAAGGCCCGATACGGTAGCCGCTGGATTTGATTATATCGTCTTTTCTGCCGACAAACCAGTAAATGCCGTTTTCGTCACAAGTGGCAAGGTCGCCCGTGTGGTAATATTTTCCGCCGCGGGCAAGGATAGTGCGGTCGGGTTCGTTTTTATAACTGCTCACCAAACCATATTGTTTGTCGCGCAGTTTAATGGAGATTTCTCCGACGGTGTTTATAGCTACAACATTTTCGTCGTCGTCGATAAGTTCAACGTCATAGCAAGGGCTGGGTTTTCCAAGGGATCCGGGAATCGGTTTCATACCTTTGAAAGTGGCCAAAATAACCGTGCTTTCCGTTTGACCAAAGCCTTCGTAAATCATTTGGCCGGTTGCTTCCAAAAATTGTTTGAAAATCTCTGCGTTGAGCGCTTCGCCTGCCGTTGAACAATGTGTCAAAGAGCTGAAATCATATTGCGATAAGTCTTCTTTGACAAGGAAACGATAAATCGTCGGCGGCGCGCAAAAAGTTGTTATGCGGTATTTTTTTATGAGCGGCAAAATATCTGTCGGTGTGAAACGCCCGTGATAGTCATACACAAAAATTGCAGTGCCGGCAATCCATTGGCCGTAAATTTTGCCCCAACTGCATTTTGCCCAACCGCTTTCAGCCATTGTGAAGTGGAGACCGTCGTCCACAACTTGCTGCCAAAAATATGCCGTAAATATATGCGCGGGAGGGTATTCGAAATCGTGCTGAACCATTTTTGGCATTCCGGTTGTGCCGGAAGTGAAATAGCAAAGCATATTTTCGCTTGGGCTAGGACGGTCCAGTCCATCGGGAAAAACGGGCGATTGAGTGGAAATCAGTTCGTCAAAACTGCTAAATCTTTCAACAGGAACCGTAAAAATGCACTGTTTAAGTGTTTCGCAACGGTCAAGGGCGTCTTTTATATGCTCAATGACGTCTTCTTCTGCCGTCGCAATCAAAAGCGTCACGTTTGCACTGTTGCAACGATAATAAATATCCTTGGGAGTGAGCAGATGCGTAGCGGGGATAAGTGTCAATCCCAATTTGCAGCAGGCTACAGCCGTCACCCAATATTCCCAACGGCGGTTTAACATCGTCATAACGTAGTCGCCTTTTTTGAGACCTAGTGAAATGAATAAATTTGCGGCGCGATTGCTTTCCTCGCTCATTTGTTTGAAAGAAAAAATACGTTCATCTCCGACACTGTTGCACCATACCAGTGCGCGCTTGTCGGGGCATAGGCGAGCATATTCATCAACGACGTCAAATCCGAAGTTAAACCCTTCGGGGACGCTGAATTTACAGTTGTTTTTGAAGTCCTCGTAGTCAGAAAATTCGGTACGGTTAATAAATCTGTCAACTAGTTTCATAAAGACCTTGTATGCGCGTGTGGTCTTGCGGCTAAAATAATATGCACGACGTCGTGCATATCCACGCTATACGCGCTAGTAATGTTAAGTTATGATACCATATGTTTTTTCATTTGTGTAGCATTTTATTAAAAATATTGCTATAACAGTGCGGATGTGATAAAATGACCTAACAATCAAGGAGGCAGTTATGCTTGACCAACAATCAAAAACGGTATATGATGCGCTGAAAAAATTGACAGGCGAAGACGATATTTATAAGATTATTGAAGCCGAAGAAATTTTGGATATGCTGTCGTTGGATATAAATAAAGTGCAGTTATCCGCCGTCATCCGTGACCTTAGAGACAGAGAGTATATCAAAGTCAAATACTTCACACCGGACGAATATTGTCTGCTCACGGTCAAGCGCGCGGAAGAGATTGCTTCTCTTGTTGAAGAAGTAGTTGCCGTCAATGCTCCTGTCAAAAAAGAAGAGAACAATCTTAAAGAAAGCGTGACCGTCGGAGTCCGCAAAAGCGCTGTATTTTGGGCGGCGTTTTTAGGTTCTGTTCTGGGTGGCGCATTCATATCGGCAATCGCCGTTATTTTGCAGAAGTTTTTGTTCTAGTGATGAAACAAAAAGGGCTAACCCGCCTTTTTGCAAATACACAAAATAACAACTGACAAATCCATTTGTCTGTCGGAGAAGAAATGAATCTCGAAAAGCAACACGTCCTTACAAAAAAAGAAAAATCCGTTATGAGGGTTGTCTATCAAGCCGCCGATAAAAAAAGCGGAGTGTGTTTGCTTTCGCCAATCGATTTATTTATGCGCTTACCTCTTGATTTGGATTATGAAGAGGAAGAACTTGACATAATTCTGCGCGATTTGGAAATCGACGACTATTTTGACGTTACCCGCAGTGACAAAAAGGGTGAACTTGTTTATTGTATCAATATGCACCAAAAAGGGCTTGCCTTTGCCAGAGTCGAGCGTGCTTTCCGAAGTAATTTGCTGTTTAGACTTTTGCTTGCGCTAGGTTGCGGCACTTGCTCGGGACTTGCCGCCTGGGGACTCAAAATATTGATTCAAAGGTTGACGGGACTATGAGATTCGAACTTGTGTCCGACTATCAGCCATGCGGCGATCAGCCGCAGGCGATAGACAAACTCGTCGAGGGTATTGAAAACGGTTTTTCCACGCAGGTGCTTTTGGGAGTAACGGGCAGCGGAAAAACTTTTACTATGGCAAACGTTATAGAGCGTGTCCAACGCCCGACTTTGGTTATTGCACACAACAAGACTCTTGCCGCCCAACTTTGCAACGAATTTCGAGAATTTTTCCCCCATAACCGCGTAGAATTTTTTGTCAGTTATTACGACTATTTTCAACCCGAAGCCTATGTCCCCCGCACGGACACGTATATAGAAAAAGATTTGTCCATAAACGACGAAATCGACAAACTTCGACATTCCGCCACCAGTTCACTTTGTGAAAGGCGAGACGTCATCGTAGTCGCCAGTGTTTCTTGCATATACGGCTTGGGTGCACCGGTCGAATATTACTCTCAGGCGGTTTCACTGCGCGAAGGCGACGAGGTGGACCGCGACGAACTGGCAAGAAAACTTATAGACATACAATACAAGCGCGCGGATTTTGAATTTGTGCGCTCGACTTTCCGTATGCGCGGCGACACAATGGACATATTCCCCGCGGGCAACAGCGAGATTGCTGTTAGAGTGGAGTTTTTTGGGGATACTATTGAGCGTATATCTGAAATCGACGCGCTGACGGCAAAGCCGTTAAACGACCTTAAACATACGGTGATTTTCCCTGCAAGCCACTATGTTATAAGCGGCGAAAAGGAAGAAATTTTACGTCAAATACTTTCCGACAAGGAAAAACAAGTCAAATATTTTCAGTCGCAAGGCAAACTCATCGAGGCACAAAGGATCGAAGAGCGCGTCAACTACGACGTTGAAATGATACGCGAAATAGGATATTGCTCCGGGATAGAAAACTATTCTCGCTACTTTGACGGCAGAAAAGAGGGACAACCGCCTTATACCCTTTTGGACTTCTTCCCTCCGGATTTTATCACCATTGTAGACGAAAGCCATATGACGCTTCCGCAGGTGAGAGGAATGTACAACGGCGACAAGGCAAGAAAAACCAATCTTGTGAATTACGGATTCAGACTTCCCGCCGCATACGACAACCGTCCGCTGACATTTGAAGAGTTTGACTCAAGGATTAAGCAAATGATATGTGCGTCCGCGACACCGGCACAGTATGAGCTTAATCGCGCTGACGAAATTGCGGAGCAACTTATACGCCCGACAGGGCTTCTTGACCCCGAGGTGTTTGTAAAACCGGTCACCGGACAGGTTGACGACCTTATCGGAGAAATAAATGCCGTAGTAGCAAAAAAAGGCAGAGTGCTTGTAACTACACTCACAAAAAAAATGGCGGAAAGCCTTACACAATACCTCAAAGAAGTTGGCCTTAGAGTACGCTATATGCACTCCGACATTGACACTCTGGAACGCATAGAAATTGTCGGTGCGTTGCGCGGGGGAGAGTTTGACGTGCTGGTTGGCATTAACCTTCTCAGAGAAGGCTTGGATTTGCCCGAAGTTCAACTTGTTGCCATACTCGATGCCGACAAAGAGGGATTTTTAAGAAGCGAACAAGCGCTTGTTCAAACAATCGGCAGAGCGGCAAGAAACGTCAACGGCAGAGTTGTTATGTATGCCGACAACATGACTGAAAGCATGCGCCGCGCAATTGGCGAAACAAATCGCCGACGTACCATTCAAGCGCGCTATAACAAAGAAAACAACATCACGCCGAAGACTATTGAAAGGGAGTTCAAAAACACTCTTGAAATCACAAAAAAACGCGTTGATGACCTAAAACTGTCGCCAAAAGATCTCATAAGCGAAATTGAACGCATAAAAGGTCTTATGAAAACGGCGGCGGAATCGCTTGATTTTGAAAGGGCGATTATGCTCCGCGACGAACTTACGGAATTAAAAAATCAAATAAAAAGACTCAAATGAGCGTTTTATCCGCGAGAATTTTACAGCGGATAAAAGACAGAATAAACTGCAATGAAAGATATTTTCGTAAAAGGCGCAAAAGAAAATAATTTGAAGAACATTGACGTGACTATCCCAAGAGATAGGCTCGTCGTTTTTACGGGCTTGTCGGGCAGCGGCAAGTCAAGCCTTGCTTTTGACACGATTTTTGCCGAAGGACAGCGCAAGTATATGGAAAGTCTGTCCAGTTACGCACGCCAGTTTTTGGGTCAGATGCAAAAACCCGACGTTGAGTATATCGAAGGCCTTTCGCCTGCCGTTTCCATCGACCAAAAGACAACTTCCAAAAATCCGCGCTCAACTGTTGGCACAGTCACGGAAATTTATGATTATATGCGTTTGCTTTATGCAAACATAGGTCACCCTCACTGCCCAAAGTGCGGACGAGAAATTGAAAGGCAGACGGTTGACCAAATTTGTGACAGGGTTTTACAGCGCGACGGAGTTAAAGCGCAAATTCTCTCTCCCGTCGTCAGAGGCAGAAAAGGCGAATATACAAAGCAACTTGAAACCTACAAACGCTCCGGATTTGTACGCGTACGCGTTGACGGAATTTCGTATACGCTTGATGAAGAAATCGTGCTTGACAAAAATCTTAAGCACGACATCAGCGTGGTTGTTGACAGACTTGTCATAAAAGAAGGCATAACTAGGCGTCTTACGGAGGCGATTGAAACCGCCGTTAAATTGTCGGACGGGCTTGTCACGGTGGATTTTGACGGCGAGGAAGTGCTGTTTTCCACAAGATACGCATGCCCCGATTGCGAACTTAGTTTTGAAGAATTGACACCCAGACTGTTTTCTTTCAACAATCCTTACGGTGCCTGCCCCGATTGCACGGGACTTGGTTTTATGAAACGCATTGATCCCGCGCTTCTAGTCCGCGATGAAAATAAGACTTTGCGTGAAGGAGCCGTGCGCGCGAGCGGTTGGACGCTTGACACAAGCAAAATGACCGAAATGCAGTTTAAGGCGCTTGCGTCAATCTACGGTTTTTCGCTTGACGTACCATATAAAGACTTGCCGGACAATATCAAAAATCTGATTTTTTACGGCAACGACGGCGACAGAATTCCGATGGAATATCACTCCAAAACTTTTTCGGGTTACTTCAAAAACAGTTATGAGGGCATGGTTCATAACCTTGAAAGACGTTTCAGGGAAACGCAGAGCGAGATGGTAAAAACGGAAATCTCCCGATATATGGTGGACGTGCCGTGCGAAACCTGCAAAGGCAAAAGACTGAAACCCGAAGCGCTTGCGGTGACTGTCGGCGGCGTTAACATTTCTCAAATGAGCGATATGTCCGTGCAAGAGTTGGAAGCCTTTTTAGATACACTTGAACTGACTGAAACGGAAAAATTGATTTCTAGACACATTTTGAAAGAAATTCACGCTCGTTTGCGCTTTTTGATAAACGTCGGTCTTAATTATCTAACTCTGTCGCGCCAGTCGGCAACGCTTAGCGGCGGCGAAAGCCAGCGCATAAGACTTGCAACACAAATCGGCAGCGGACTCACGGGCGTACTTTATATCCTTGACGAGCCAAGCATCGGCCTTCATCAAAAGGATAACAGCCGATTGCTTGAATCTCTGAAAGGACTTAGAGACTTGGGCAATACGCTTATCGTGGTCGAACACGACGAAGAGACCATACGGAGTGCCGATTATATTGTCGACATCGGCCCCGGAGCAGGCATGCACGGCGGAAAAGTTGTCGCTTGCGGAAGCGTTGAAGACATCATCGCCTCGCCTGAAAGCATAACGGGCAAATATCTATCGGGCGAATATGCCGTAAGAGTGCCGCTTGCGAGACGCCCCGTTTCGGACAAATGGTTGACGGTTAAGGGCGCGAGACAAAACAATCTCAAAAATGAGAATATATCCATACCTATCGGAGTTTTTAGTGTCGTGACTGGTGTCAGTGGAAGCGGTAAATCCAGTTTCGTGAATGAAATTTTGTACCCTGCGCTTTCAAACAAACTTATGCGCAGTCATTTGCCTTGCGGCAGTTTCGACACAATCGAAGGCGTCGAGCATCTTGACAAAATCATAAATATCGACCAAAGCCCGATTGGGCGCAGCCCAAGAAGCAACCCTGCCACATATACTGATTTATTCGGTGCAATACGAGAACTTTTCGCGTCTTTGCCGGACTCCAAAGCGCGCGGATATAAATCCGGAAGATTCTCTTTCAATATTCCGGGCGGACGTTGCGAAAACTGTTCGGGTGACGGCATTATCGAAATCGAGATGCACTTTTTACCAGACATTTACGTCCCTTGCGAAGTGTGCAAGGGAGCCAGGTATAACCGCGAAACTCTTGAGGTGAAATACAAGGGCAAAAGCATCGGCGATGTTTTGAACATGACCGTTGAAGAAGCGATGGGCTTTTTCTCAAATTTGCCAAGAATAAAAAACAAACTTCAAACGCTTTATGACGTGGGCTTGGGATATATAAAACTTGGACAGCCTTCAACCACTCTGTCGGGCGGCGAGGCGCAAAGAGTAAAACTTGCAACAGAACTTAGCCGCAGAAGCACCGGCAAAACAATGTATATATTGGACGAGCCGACAACGGGGCTTCACCCCTACGACGTCGAAAAGTTGCTTTCGATATTGAACCGTCTTGCCGACGGCGGAAATACGGTTCTTGTTATTGAGCACAACCTTGACGTAATCAAAGTCGCCGATTATGTTATAGACTTAGGTCCCGACGGCGGCGATGCAGGCGGACGGGTGATTGCAACCGGCACTCCCGAAGAAGTCGCACAAAATGAGAATAGTTACACAGGCGAGTATTTGAGGCGCGTTTTGATGTTTGGTGAAGACTTAAACCAATAATTCTTTTATTTATCCAAGCAAGGCAAAAAAACGAATAGGAGAGTGAATATCGTCGCATAAGCGGCGATATTTTTATGTTTTGTCGTTTGAGTTGCCGAGGATTTTGAGAAAACAAATTGAACTAAGCGGTTAATGGATAATAACGACTATTCTAAAAAGCGTCTATGGCCACAAGCACAAGTGAACAAATTAGGATAGTCATACCGCTCTCTTATTCAAAAATGCACATATGAACAAAAGGGCATATAAGGACAGTAAGAAAGGCATACAAAAGTGAAAAGTAAGAACGAAAACAATGATGTAATAACAAAAAAGGCAAGTACACGTCATGTGTCTTGCCTTTTTTGTGCGCGGCGAAAAAATGGAGAAAACGTCGCGTCAGGTAGTTAATAATTCTTTCTGCCGATAAGATAGTCAACCGATACTTCAAAGAGTATGCTTAACTCAATAAGCACGTCGTAATCAGGTTGATTTCTGCCCACTTCCCAGCCTGAAACAGCGGATTTGGTGACTTTTAAACGCTCGGCAAGATCGCTTTGCTTGAGTCCGAAATCTTTTCTTAATGTCTTTAGCCTTTCGGGAAAACAGGTGTGCAGCATAATTACTCCTTGATGTCAAAAGTATTATAAAACACGAGTTGTGTATTTGTCAAGAGCAAAATTCACGATTCGTGCTTTTATTAATATTAGGATTATTTTTTTATATCGGAAAGATTGCTTTCTTAATTGAGGGAAAAACTTCGGTGCGAAATGAAACAGACGAATAATAAATTATTTGAGAAATAAAAAGCAATATACGTTTGAGCGCGACGCGCAGACAGATTTTTTAAGGCGAAATTGCGATGCAATTTGATTGTTTAAAATAATACAGCCTAAAAATATGGTTAGCGCATAGAAAAGCATTATCCGTTGGAGCGCAAGGCTTTGACGGGATCTTTTCTGGCGGCGTAGATTGCAGGCACAATGCCTGATATAATATTCAGCACAATGGCGAGCGCTATGAGTATAAGCACGTGGAGACCGTTTAGTTGAGCGAATTGTCTTGGAATATCGGGCGAAAGAGACGATATCCACATGTTTAGAGGTTGATCGATAATCCACGCTATAAATACGCCTACCGAGCCCGACGCCAAACCAATTAAGCCCGTTTCGGCGTTGAATACGTTGCTGATGTCGATTTTCCTGGCGCCGATGCTTCTCAAAACTCCGATTTCAGTGGTGCGTTCAAGCACGGAAACGTAGGTGATGATTGATATCATTATGCTGGATACTATCAAAGATATGGCCGAAAATGCGATGAGAATATAGGTGACAATGTCCACCATTTGACGCACGATTTCCGAAACCGTGCCTGCAAGATCGGTGTAGGTTACCATTTCGGTTGAGGATTTGTCCACATTCCAAGCGTCCAGATAGTCTAAAACGTCTGCTTTTGCCGCAAAGGATTTTGGATAGATGTATATTGCGGTCGGCATATCAATGGCACCGACTTTTTGCAGTTGCGATATGTAACCTCGGTCAAGAAGTTTGAAAACCACGTTGAAATCAAGTCCGAGATACTGATTGACCAAAAAAGCCATAGTTGTTTTCAGTTGAAGCACCGTCATATTAGTTTCGTCAATAATAACGTCTACTAAATCGTCGAACGTGCTACACGCATTGACCTTTTCAAGTATAGAGTTCCGCTGCTCTGCGTTTTCTTCGCCCGGATACATTTCCTTGACGGCGTCCGCCACGTAGGACTTTAGGTATCCCACAAGCGTTGCCTCATTCAAGCCGTAGGCAGAGAACATTAAAACGATAGAAGAAAAATCCGCTCCGAAACTTGCGCCTGATTTAAGAAGGTTTCGGTCGTGATTTTCCTCTTTTGTTTGATCGACGGCAATATTAGACTGCGCCGCGTTGTTCAAAAGCAGTTTTGTTAAATCCTCAGTGTAGGCTATGCCGGTTGAAAGGAACGGAAAGAGAATGTCGGGTTTCACGCGCATCACTCCGACAATGGTTAGTGTCGTGTTCTTTTCCAAATCCCAAGCGTTTCCGAAATTCCCGCGAGTGTAATAAAAATCGGTTCCGCTCGCTTTTAGATAATAGTCGTCGTTGTGCATGACCTGAAACTGTTTTCCCAGTAGATCTTCAAATTTTATGGGCTCGTAAGAATTTGTTTCCGGGTCGCGTGTTACGCTGTATCCCAAGCCTTTGAGAATATCTTTGTCTATGGTGTTAAAACTGGACACCACAAGAACGGCCTGACGAGCACGCTTGTCCGAAGACGTTGTGTAGGATGAATAGTTGCTGTCCGCATCATGCATAACAGCGTCTGCGACGGCAGTTCCGGGATAGCCGCCTTTTAAAACGTCATATTGCGATTTCATAAAATCGTCCCAAAGAAGTTCTTGCCAATTTACGTCGCCCGTATCGACTTTTAGAACATTATTATTGGTGTCGCGCCCTAAAACCGCAACGTTTATTGAATGAAGATACTGCACGGAACTAAGCAGTGATTTATTGATTTTTTCAACGTAGTGTACATATTCATCCGTGATTATATTCGCACAAACTTTGATACCTGCCATTGATTGGCTGGGTTCATAGGGAACTACGTAATCCGTATCGGGGAATTCGCCTTCTGTATCGAACATGGATACTGCTTCGTTGACGTTTACCTTTATTCCGACGTTTGTAATTGTGATTGGCA
>CAYJCS010000004.1:0-13415 GCA_964368715.1 uncultured Bacteroidaceae bacterium
GTAATTTATTGAAATATTTTAATATAAATATAAGGTAAGGGAGGAACATTTGGAACGATTAAAATGTAGCGTTTGCGGTGCCGAGCTGAGCAAAAAGAGCAAAACGGAATTTTTCTGCGAATATTGCGAAAACACCTTTACGGTCAAAGAGGAAATTCCTCAAGATATTATCATTTCTATGAACATTGCTTGCCATGAATTACGGAACCTTTCTTTCGGCCGTGCGCGGAACGCGTATTCTAATATTGCGGAATCCGGGTGCAAACTCGCCGAGGTATTTTGGTGTTTGGTGCTATGTAAATACGGCATAGAATATATTCATGACGCGCGTACAAATAAATATTTACCCACTTGCCACAGAATGAGTTCCAGAGCTGTTACGGAGGATGAGGACTATTTGAAGGTGCTTGAATATGCCGAAAACAAAGCGGACTATGAGAGCAAAGCGGAACAAATTGAAAAGACCCGTCTCGGCATTTTGGAATTGGCAAAAAAAGCCGAATCATATGAGGTTTTCATTTGCTATAAGCAGGACGATGAGAACGGCAGACCGACCGAGGAAAGTTTGTTTGTAACAGATGTCTACAATCAACTGAAAAATCACGGTGTAAAAGTATTTTTGGCACGTAAATGTATTCCGCTAGGAAGCGATTATGAGCCCTATATTTTCAACGCTCTCGAGACATCCAAGGTGATGCTTTTGATGTGCGCAAAAAAGAAGTATATTGAATCGACTTGGGTTGTCAATGAGTGGGACCGGTTTGTGGACATTGTTGCACATAATAGAAACAGATTTTTAATACCTATTTTTGATATGAATTTTAATCCTTACGACCTTCCCGACAAGCTTAGCGAGCTAAGACTTCAAGGGTTGAAACGCGGGGATTTTGATTTTGCGGAAAAGCTGCTGGACCATATAGGCGGTGTCTTGGGCAGATCCCTGCGCATCAGTGAAACTAATGAGGAGCTTGAGAAGCAAAAAAAAGAAAAAGAAAAACAATATTCAAAAGCGAATGCAGCCCTTATGTTAAAGAATTATTCGCGCGCAAAGGATAGCTTTGAAGCGTATGTAGAAGAATATTCGATGGATTATAAAGGCTGGCTCGGGCTAGCCAAGGTTTATACTAAGAACTTTACAGACTATTTGGACGAGCAGCATATTTATTTCCTAGAATGCGCTGAAAATGCCGCCAACGAGGAAGAAAAAGAGCTTATTCGTCAAGAGTATAACACATATAAAATAAAAGCCGAGGAGGCAAAGAGAGCTAATTCTGCGCAAAAAGAAAGAGAACGCCGGGAAACGGAGGCATTCGCTAGAGAAAATGAACGCCGGGAAGCTGAGGCATTTGCAAGAGAAAAGGAACGCCGCGATGCCGAAGCGCGGGCACGGGAAGATACACAAAGAGCGGCGCAAGCGAGAGCAGCGGCAGAGCTTGTCCTCAAAGAATCAGAAAGGCGTAAAGAAAGTGAACGGGAGTCCTCTCGAAGAGCACCCGATAGCGCATTGATTAATAGACTTATGACGGACGAACGCCGCGATACAGCTACAGTTTCTAAGAAGAACGGATGTTGGCTGAAACAAATTTTTGATTCGCCTAGGTCTTCCGCACAGAGCAAAGAACCCTATTCTGCAAATATGAAAGCAAGCTCTGCGCTAGCGAGTATTTTTTCAGAGGAAGAACCCACTACGAAACCGTCCGCCACTCTCATGAAAGCAGTGTTGATGATGAGCGAAGATGAGGAAGACACCAAACCCGGTATTGCCAGGAATATTGCACTCTTAATGCGCGACGACGAAAAAAAAGGTAAAAAAAGATAAAACTTTTTTTTCAACAAATATATAAGTTATTAAAAATATTTACAAAAGTATAGACACTTATATAAGAGCAGCAGAATATGATACGCGGAGCAGTACAAAATTTTTGCTTAATAATAGCCTTAGATACGATGTTCCCTGACCGCATAGGTCAAATCCAAAGAACATTAAGAGAGAGAGTATGGCAACAAAAAATACCAAAATCGAAATCAAAAAGAGCAACGACATATTATTTCCTTACACAGGCGAGATATATGAAGGTAGCGATATAGTAGTAGCGCCGGGAAACTGTGCGATTTATTTGTGCGACGGTGACTATGAGGTTTTTCCGGCAGGCACAGATGTTTTAGGCGTTAAGAAAAAAAAGAAACTGTTCAGCCGTGATGCCAACGAGATTGCTAACGGAGAGTTGTTTGGTGTCAATATGGAGATGGTTCAGGAAATCAAATTCGGTGTTGGCGATATTAATGTCATAGAAAAGCTGACGGGAAAAACAATGTCCTTTGGCGTCAGCGGCACCTATAAAATTCAAATCGGGAATCCGTTAATGCTAGCCACTCGTCTTGTCGGCGCCGTAACGCGTTTGACTGCGGACGAGATTCGCAGTAAATTAAAAAGCGAGGTATCTACTTCGATAAAGAAGGTGTTCGGCGATATTCTAAGCCTGTTTGGAAGATATGAATTGGACAGTGCTATCGGCGAAATTTGTCACAACCTTAAGATGATTCTCTATCCTAAATTTGAGTTCTACGGCATTAAAATTGTCGATATTACCATTTCAAATTTCACCGATATAGATCCTTCAATCAAGGCACTTATTAATGAAACTGCCGCAACTAAGTACACGCACGGTCAGCTTCGTGAAGTGCTTTCCGATATACGGCAGACTAACGTCGACGCAGCGAATTTTTCTGTTCAGCTTGCGGCGGTGCTTTCAGGCAAAAATACTAACTATCGCAATTATTAACGGGAGGTTTTCATGGCTACCAGTATCAACGGTAAAGCTTATAAGGCTCAAATAAGGGACAGGCTGGAAAGCATTAAGTCCGACTGCTCGGATGTCCATATTAAATTAAAGATAGACAAAATATCCGAGATTGTTACATTTTCCTGCAAAAAGCTGGACGAAAACAAGCTTTTCGCCAGTCAAAAAGAAATAGATGAGCTAATGGATATGTTTGCTCAGCAGGTAGAAAAAAACATTATAAAAAATATCGAAATGGTCAGCGAGAAGCTTATTACGACGCTCAGACGCATATTCTAGGAGGAGCATATGGGATTTTTAAAAAAATTATTTGGCGGCAAAAAGAAGGAAGAAGAAGCGCCGAAATTCGATGCTAAGCAATCCGATGATGCAAAGTTCAAATTAGAGCTTAAGATGAACGAGTTCAGTGCTAAAATGGAGCGCGATCAAGCGCGGCTTAATTCCAAACTGGACGAGTTCAACAGTTGCACCAATGTGATTGCAAGAAACCGAATTATGCAGGAAGGTCAAATGATACAGCAGGAGCTCAAAGATACGCAGGTCAGTTGGCAGCGCACATTTAACCAATATAAGACTGCAGCGGCGATGGGCAGATTTGCAACGACGGGAGAGGAGCTTAGCTCCCTTGAAAGCATAAGCGTTATGACTGCTGCTGCGATAGAATCGGCGGGCGCAGCGCTGGTTGCACGGGCAAAACAATTTGATCAAGAGCAGGCATCGGCAGCTTCAGCGGTGGATACCGTCAATGAGGCCCTCAACCGCAGCGTATATGTGGAACCGATAAACAGCGAGACATTTGAAACGCAGGCGGCGGAAAAAGCAGCGCAAAGCGATGCAGTGTTTTTGGAAAATGCCGAGCAGCCGCAACAGAATACGCCTGTAAATGCATTCGAGGTTGCAGCGGAAAAAAGAAAGGTAGAGCAACAATAATTTAAGCTGGCGGGGGCATTCCTTTGGAAACTCGCACGAAGGCAGACACCTTTGATTGGCATTTTGTAAAGCGACACGCAATAATAAGGAGTTTTTATGAGTTTATTCAAAAAAAAATCTAAGCAGACCGAGGAGGAACGCAAGGCGTATATTGCGAAAACGGTAACCGACCTAGAATTTTTTTCTTCGCAAATAGGCAAAAAAATAGATAGGCTGATTGAGAAAGGTAAAAAGGCGAAAGCGGGCGGCTTTACGCAGCAACTATCCGTAATTAAGACACATGTTAAAAGATATTTAGCAATGCAAAAGCAGGCGGAGGGTATGGCGCTGACGGTTGGATTGATGGAGGATATCAGGGATATGTCTTTGATTAATAACAAATTTCTCAATAGTATCAACTTAGTTAGTAAAGAAACCATGCAAATTATAGATAAAACAGACTTTAGTACGCCGATTACTCCTTTTACTCGCGCACTGGCTAAGATTGATCAAAACTCGGAGCGCATGGATGCCTTTTTAGAGCACTCTGAAACCGCAATGGACGAAGCCAGCCTAAATTCGATAAGCGATGAGGAAGTCGATATGTTATTTGATTCAGGAACGCCTGGCTATCTTTTAAATACAAGTAGAGGAGGGAACAACGCGTTATGAGTGATGCTGTCTTGCCTGAATCGATATTACTTAGTTATCTGAAGAAATACGAAACAGATGCGAACAATGCTAAAAGGGCGGGTGATAATGCCGCCGCTTCGAAACATCTTAATCAAGCGGCGTCTATTCTTATGCAAATTGCCGAACTAAAAACCGGCACGGTCAAGAGTGCGACCATCGCTAGAGCTAACGGGCTGCTTGCAATCGCACAGACACTTGTGGAAACACCCTCAGCGCACATTGCGCCACCGCATCAAAAGTCCTTTACAGCCGGGACTCCCGACGGCAACCCCTTCGGAGGGCCAAAGGAAAAATCGACGAACAATGAAAAAGGGGAAAGAAAGGAAGAAAAAAAGCAAAGAGCGGCGGACGAAACAGAAACCATGTGGGAGGCAGTTGATGTTCCTAATATAAGCTTTGCAGATGTTGCAGGTCTTGACAGCGTTAAAGAAGCGGTCATGACCCAGTTCATTTACCCTAGACGCCATAAGGACATCTATCAGACCCTTAATGCCTCTGTAGGCGGAGGGATATTGATGTATGGACCTCCCGGCACCGGCAAAACGCTGATGGCGAAGGCAATCGCGCACGAAGTAGGTGCAAAGTTTTATCAAGTGAAGTGCAGCGACATTGTCAGCAAGTGGTTCGGTGAAGCGGAACGCAACATTAAAAACTTGTTTGATACAGCCCGCGGAGAAAAAGAGGCGGTAATATTTTTTGATGAATTTGAAAGCTTAGCAGCAAAAAGGGGAGGGGATAACAGTGTTATGGCAAGGCTGGTACCCGAACTGCTATCTCAAATACAAGGATTTAACCAAAGCCAAAGCACGATATTGCTGATGGCGGCAACTAACCGTCCTTGGGACATTGACTCTGCATTTCTGCGTCCGGGACGATTTAATGATCTTTTGTATATACCACTGCCCGACGAGCCGGCAAGGATGTACATCGTCAACAAGCTATTTAAAAAGACACCCGTTGCACCTGATGTCGATCTTAACAAATTCGGGAAGTATACCGAGGGCTTTAACGGCGCAGATGTTGAGAATTTTTGCAATAAAATCAAACAAAATGCCGCAAAGAGAGTTATAAGCCAGCAATTGAAGGAAATCGTTGTCACGGGCGAGGATATTAATGAGGCATGCAAGACGATACGCAGCTCAGTTTCGCAGGAGGACATCACGCGCATAAGACAGTTTGAAATAGATATGAAGCGAGCTTGAGGAAATGCAATGACAAGAAACGATACAAAAGGTCTGCTTTGGGAGAACTTCAAGCAGACATATGCAGAGGCGCAGAGAGCATATCAAAATAAGGATTTTGATAATGCGGCAACAAAGCTCCGTAATGCAGCTGATTTGTTAAGCCGTGTTGCGATGATAAACAGCGGCGAGCTCAAAAAAAGTCAGCTGGAAAAGGCGGAGTTTTTGCGGAAATCTGCAAGCGCCTTGCCGATTAGTAAGGCGGCGAGCGCAGGAAAGAACTATGCCGACGCCAGAGGAGAAGGGAGCGCTGACGAAGAAGGCGGCAACCGGTCTTTTATCACAAAAATTAACTCCCGTGTCAGCTTCGAAGACATTGTCGGCTTAGACAATGTTCTCGACCTTATAAGGGATGTTATTATTTCTCCGTTGTCAAGAGGAGATATCTACGCAAAGTACGGCATTAAAGCGGGCGGCGCAGTTATGATGTTCGGACCGCCCGGCACAGGTAAAACGATGATTGCAGAGGCTATCGGCAACGAATTGAAAGCGACATATTTTTATGTCAAGTCTAGCGATATAAAAAATAAATATGTCGGCGAAACAGAAAAGACGCTCGACGCCATATTTAACGAAGCGCGCGCCAACCGTCCGGCGGTAATTTTTTTCGACGAGTTTGACGATCTTGCATTGCGAAGGAGCGAGGAAAACAAGGTTTCTATGGCGGCGGTACCCAAGCTTCTAACTGAAATCGACGGTGTAGGCAATTCTTTAAACGACATTCTAATTCTTACGGCAACCAATATCCCATGGAATATCGATACCGCTATTTTGAGTCGTTTTGAGAAAGTTTATCTACCGTTGCCTTCCAAAGAGGCAAGAAAGGAAATCTTCGCCAAAAAGCTAGAGAAGAACATTCAAAAGGCAAGCGACATCGATTTTATGCTATTTGCCGAGAAATCTGAGAACTATAGCGGTAGAGACATCAAAAAGATTTGCGAGAAAGTCCGCAAGGCGCTTGCGAAGGAAGAAATAGCCACCGGCAACGAACAAATATGTACAAATGAAATAGTACTTAAGGAAATCGAAACGCAGCGTGCGTATGTTAGGACGGTTTCTAATACCGAAAAGTTTGACAAGTTCTTACGAGAAAACAGCGATTAGCGCAGATAGGGAGGAGCGTATGTTTTGTAAAAAGTGCGGAGCCGAAATGTCGGGCAATGTATGCGAATATTGCGGATGTGACAGCGATCTTTTCCAGTTAGCCCAATGTGCCTATTGCGGGAATAAAACTTACAAATCGATATGCGAATGCTGTGGTACACCTATTGACCGTGCCGTGCAAAATACCGAAACCGCTGTAAGCGTTCCGCCAAATACATCAATATTGCAGGCAGAGATTTTATCTTCCGAAAAACCTAGGATTGAGGTATCCAAAGAAACCTTATGGAGTTCCGTAATTGCCGATATTGCGCAAGACGGTGACAAGCTGTATCAGCTAGCCATGGTTCATCTTAGCGGCATATCGGGCAGAGTCCCCGATTATGGTCTGATTGAATTTATCCTTAATAAATCGGGAGAGTTGGGCGACAACCGTGCAAGATATAAGCTAGGCGAAATTTATGAACGGGGGGCGGATAATATATCCAAGGATGAGCGGAAAGCGAAATTCTGGTATGAACTTGCCGCAGATGCCGGCTATGAACCTGCGCGTGTTGTATTGAGCGTAAGGCTTAAGGATGTTCCTTCGGAAAGTAAATACATGCCTAACTACGATTATAATACCGGAAAAGGCTTAGGTCAGTCTGCGTATTCCGGGGAATTTTTGGAGAGTGGGCGCTCGCGCGAGGCGGTATACAAAGCGATGCGATGCACCCTTGAAATAATGACACCCACAAGCAACGGCACGGGTTTTTTGTTGAAGAACGGGCTGGTCGTCACGAATATGCATGTAATAGGCGATAAGGGAAATTTGCCCTTTCAGATTTTAGGTAAATCCGGTGCGGGAACGGACTATCGGCTTGTCTGCGTCTACACCGATCCCGTGCAGGATGTCGCGATTCTTCGGGTGGCCGGTATTCCGCCGCTTGAATATTTGTCGATAGGAAGCACCTCTGTACTGCATATTGCCGACAGTGTTTTTACGATAGGAAATCCCATGGGATACGGACTCAGCTACAGCGAAGGTTCAGTGGCGCAAACCAATGTCAACTATTTCAAAATAAAAGACGCTCTAAAAACTAATATGTCGCTCTATTTCGGTAATAGCGGCGGTCCTCTATGCAATGCATCGGGTGAGGTGGTAGGCATGATGACTTTTGTTGGTGACAATGACGGCGCAATTGTTCCCGAGGCATCCTATGCAGTGCCCGCAGAAACAATTATTTCAGTAATCAATCATTATAACAAATAATCAAACAATTAAAGGAAGGAGAAAGTATGGGGCTCTTTAAAAGTAAGGAAGAAAAGGAATTTGAGCGTAAGGTTCTGATCCGAAATAGCATTAATAAATTAAAAAACCATATCAAACTCTTGGAAAAAAATAAGCAGTATTGGTTAGACAAAGCCGTAGAAGCAAAAAACAAGAAATGGGAACAACAATATATTCTCGCAAAGAATGGATTAAAAATCATTCTCGAGCAAGAGAAAAAATCTTCTTTGATGCTCTCTCGGGTCGAGCTTTCTAATCAAGTGAAGGAGTTTTCACTGCTTGGTAAAGATTTTTTGACTAGCATTACCTCAATTTGCAAGAATATTTCTAGAATTTCCAACAGCATGGACTTTGCTGTGGCGACCAAGGAATTCGAACTTGCAATGGAGAAAAGCGCCAAAGATATGGACAAAATGGATGCGCACCTTGATAACAAGCCCAATCAAGGGCTGGGGACCGAAGCGTCCGGAGAGTCATTTAGCGTAGATGAGGAAATCGACGGCATGGTGGCTCAATTCCTTACTAAGGACGAAGAGGAATGGGAGAGTATTAGTTCTACGATGGCAGACGGCGCTTTTGGTTTTTCCGAGAAAGCCAAGGCGGAGGTTATCGACGGCGGCAGTGTCAAAGCCGAGGCGTCTTTTGCGTCCGGTATTTCCCCGGGAGCACCGGCTGTAGAAGCAACTGCTGCGCCCTCTAAGCCAGAGGAGACGGGAAGGATTACGGCATCACCCTCACACGGTGTGCTGCAAGGGGCGGCGATGCGCCCGCAAACTTTGCAGGATTATTTTGGTCAGCCGAAGGCGGTAAAGTTGCTAAAGGAGGTGATAGTTTCAGCTCAAAAACGGAGTCAGCCACTCGGGCATATCCTCTTGTACGGCGGCCCCGGACTTGGCAAGACAACACTTGCAAATATCATTGCAAATGAGATGGATACCAAATGTATAGAGATAAACGGACCTGCGATAAAACAGGTTTCCGATTTAATACTTATTATTAAGGATATCCAAAAAGGCGATATATTGTTTATTGACGAAATACACCGTATTCCAAAAATTGTGGCGGAGGCTATCTATTCTGCATTGGAAGACTTTAGGATATGCTATTTTGAGGGTCCGGTCAACAACCGCAAAAATGTTCAAAAGGAGCTGCCTCAATTTACGCTGATCGGCGCAACTACGGATCCGGGTATGCTGGCAAAGCCCTTTAAGGCGCGTTTGGGTACCCAAATACGACTATACCCATACGATATCCCAACAATCAAGGCTATCATTGTCAAAGTGGCTCTCAAGAACGGAATTCTGTTCCCCGACGAGCTTTCGATGGAGCTTGCAAGCAGGTGTCAAGAGACGCCGAGGTTGGCAATCAATTATGTTAAGCGGCTAACGAGTAAGCTTATTTCTCGGGACTTAAATACAGTTACACGCGAGATTTTGGACGAACTTTACGAGGATACTGGAGTTGATTCCGCAGGGCTGACCCCGGAACAGCAGGAGATTATAAAAACGATTATTTTCAAATATGACGGGGGGCCGGTGGGGTTAGAAACCCTTGCATCTTCAATAGGTGACGACAAGGAAACCGTCGCTAGCGTCTATGAGCCGTATATCCTCATGAACGGCTATATCAATATCTTAAAGCAAGGACGAATCACCACAGAAAAAGCGTATGTGCATTTTGGAGTCCGCATCCCCGATAGCGAGCAGTACCGCTCGCTTCTCAAAGAAACCCAAAATGAAATTACCGATGATGCATCGGCTAGCGATGAGGATAAGTTAATCGAGGATGAGGATGGCAGTGAAAACTCCAAAGATGTATAATATTATCGAATAGAAAAGCTTCGTACATTTCGATAATAAATATACTTGTTGACATTTATTGTCAAAAATGGTAAAATTTATTGAAACAAAATATAAAAAAAGAAGATTTGATGAGAGGTTTTATGTATAAATTCGGCTTAACGACCAAACAAGCAGAAGAGTCAAGGCTCAAATACGGTTCCAACAAACTAACCGAATTAAAAGGGGAAAGTTTTTGGAAAAAGCTATTAAGTAATTTCGGCGATCCCATGATTAAGATACTTTGCGTAGCGCTTATAATCAACACTGTTTTTGCGATTTTGGGGCAGTCAAAGTGGTACGAACCTATCGGTATCGCCGTTGCAGTGATGATTGCGACGATGGTTTCCACTTTTTCGGAATACAAAAATGAGAATGCATTCCAGAAGCTGCAAGAAGAATCATCTAAGATTAAATGTAAAATTTACCGCGACGGTATGATTTGTGAACTATCTATTGACGAGATTGTCGTAGGCGACGCGATTGTTCTGCAAACCGGCGACAAGGTCCCTGCTGACGGTTTAATAATGAGCGGCTTTCTTAAGATAGATCAATCCGTATTGAACGGTGAAGCAAAAGAGGCGAGCAAAAAGAGCATCCCGGCGGATTATGTAGACACAGATACCGGTGTCGATTTTCTTAATGAATATAAAATATTCCGCGGGTCGGTAGTATGCAGCGGCAGTGCGGTAGTCAACATCTCCACGGTTGGTGACAAGAGTGTGTACGGACAGATTGCGAGCGAACTCCAAGTAGATAATGAGAGAGAATCGCCCCTCAAGGTAAAGCTTTCCAAGCTTGCCGGCGGAATTAGCAAGTTCGGATATATAGGCGGTATTTTGATTGCTATCGTTTTCCTTTTCCAAAAGTTTTTGATAAATAATGACTTCGACGCAGTCAAAATTGCGCAGTATTTTGACAACTGGATGACACCTGTTAACGATGCCGTCAAAGCAGTTATGCTTGCCGTAATTATTATTGTAATGGCGGTGCCTGAAGGCTTACCCTTGATGATTGCGATTGTTTCTGCACAGAATATGGGTAAAATGCTGAAAGATCATGTTCTTGTCCGCAAGGTGGAGGGGATTGAAACCGCAGGCAGTCTCAATATTTTGTTCTCGGATAAGACGGGTACGATTACCAAAGGTAACCTGGAGGCAGTCACATTTATCGACGGCAAGGGAGAAGAGTATAAAAATTTAGGCACGGTGGTCGGGGGACTGAAAAACTTGCTTTCACTATGTATAAAAAATAACACCAATGCAATCATATCTCAGCAAGGAAATGACCTTCGCGTGGTGGGCGGCAATGCGACGGAGCGGGCGATTCTTGAATTCGCTGCCCGTGAGAACTCTAGCAGTATGCCGTCGGTTGCAGTGCTCAGCAGCATACCATTCGACAGCGCCAACAAATATTCGGCAACCTCAATTTCTTGCGAAGGGGAAATGACACTTATTAAAGGAGCCCCAGAAAAAATTATTTGCAAATGCACCAGTATTTATGACAAAGACGGCCAAGTAGTACCGGTTTCTGACTTCGGGATTATCAATACTAAAATCGACGAACTCGCCGAGCGTGCAATTCGCGTGCTTGCACTTGCAACCAGCAAAGGCAAGATTATAGATAATCAACTGCCTGAAGACGAGTGGACATTGGTGGGTGTTATCGGCATCCGAGATGAGATTAGACCAGAATCGATTGTGGCGATTGGTGAGGTACAAAACGCTGGTGTGCAGGTGGTAATGATTACCGGTGACCGTAAAGAAACTGCCGTAGCCATTGCAAAGGAGTCCGGTTTGATTCGCAGCAATGAGGATATCGTCCTTACATCTAGCGAACTTCAGGATCTTTCAGACGAACAAATAAAAGAAATTCTACCACACATCCGTGTGATTGCACGCGCACTGCCCAGCGACAAGAGCCGTTTGGTGAAGGTTGCACAAGAGCTCAATTTGGTTGTCGGCATGACAGGCGACGGTGTCAACGATTCACCTGCACTCAAAAAAGCCGATGTGGGCTTTGCAATGGGCAGCGGCACAGATGTTGCTAAGGAGGCAAGCGACATTGTCATTATGAACGACAATTTTAACTCTATTGATAAAGCGATCCTTTACGGCAGAACGATTTTTTCCAGTATTCGAAAATTCATTATCTTTCAACTGAGCATCAATATCGCAGCGGTGCTTATTTCTTTCTTCATTCCTCTTTTCAAGATGCCTAATCCACTATCGATTACGCAGATTCTTTGGATTAACTTAATCATGGACACTCTTGCTGCGCTTGCATTTGGCGGAGAGCCAGCGCTTAAGAGTTTTATGAAAGACAAGCCTAAAAGGCGAGATGAAAGCATTATTAGTAAAAATATGTGGTCATCTATTATCGTGAGCAGTTTTTACGCATTTGCCATCGGCATGGTATTCTATCTTACGCCCGCCTTTAAAAACCTATTTCCGGGGGATAGGATTCGTACCGGTTACTTTACGCTCTTCGTTTTCATTGCCGTATTCAACGCTTTCAATGCAAGAACGGAGAAGTTTAATTTGCTCGATAACATAAGTAAGAATCACGGTTTTTGGCGTATTTTGGGCATCATCGTCGCCGTTCAGATACTTTTGGTATATATAGGCGGCGCCGTATTCGATTGTAACGGTTTGAACATTATTCAATGGCTGATTATATTCGGTCTGTCTATTGCGATTATACCCATCGATCTTTGTAGGAAGTTGGTCGTCAAAAAAGTTTTTAACAAAAAAATATCAATGTAAAGGAGAAAGTATATGTCAATTAACTTAAAAAAAGGCGGAAACATTATTCTCAGCAAAGCTAGCGATAGCACGCTGAATAAGCTGATTGTAGGTCTCGGTTGGGATCCTGTCGAACAGCCTCAATCAAAGGGACTATTCAAATGGCTCAAGAAAGACAAAGCAGATGATTTCGACTGCGATGCCTCGGCAATTCTGCTGAATAGTAATGGAAAACTTGCGTCAGGAATGCCTTGGGCAGGAGATAACAAGCTAGATAAGGATGTTGTCTATTTTGGCAATCTAAAGCATTTTTCGGGTTGTGTAGAGCATATGGGCGACAATTTGACCGGCGGAGAGGAGCAGATTTTTGTCAACCTCGCAAATTTACCAACCGATTACAATGAAATCGTATTTGTCGTCAACATTTATCACGCAATTCAAAGAAATCAGCATTTCGGTATGATCAAAAACGCTTTCATTAGGATAGTGGACGGTGAAACGAAAAAGGAACTTTGTAAATACAATCTAACGGAGGATTACGGCGGTTATACCTCGATGATTTTCGGCAAGATGTCCTATACTTCGGGCGGATGGCAATTTGTGGCGATTGGAGAAGGAAATGGAGATGCCGGCATTGTTAATACGGTAAAAAGATATATATAAGGAGTTCTTAAGTGGCTATTAATCTTAAAAAGGGCGGATCAACTCAGTTAGATAATACTATGCAATACGGTTTTGTAGGTCTTGGTTGGGACGAGAGAAGGGGAGACCAGCCAGTCGACCTTGACTTAGTTGCCTTTATGCTTGGTAAAAATGGC
>CAYJCS010000004.1:13515-21028 GCA_964368715.1 uncultured Bacteroidaceae bacterium
GGGAGACCAGCCAGTCGACCTTGACTTAGTTGCCTTTATGCTTGGTAAAAATGGCTGATTATATTCGGTCTGTCTATTGCGATTATACCCATCGATCTTTGTAGGAAGTTGGTCGTCAAAAAAGTTTTTAACAAAAAAATATCAATGTAAAGGAGAAAGTATATGTCAATTAACTTAAAAAAAGGCGGAAACATTATTCTCAGCAAAGCTAGCGATAGCACGCTGAATAAGCTGATTGTAGGTCTCGGTTGGGATCCTGTCGAACAGCCTCAATCAAAGGGACTATTCAAATGGCTCAAGAAAGACAAAGCAGATGATTTCGACTGCGATGCCTCGGCAATTCTGCTGAATAGTAATGGAAAACTTGCGTCAGGAATGCCTTGGGCAGGAGATAACAAGCTAGATAAGGATGTTGTCTATTTTGGCAATCTAAAGCATTTTTCGGGTTGTGTAGAGCATATGGGCGACAATTTGACCGGCGGAGAGGAGCAGATTTTTGTCAACCTCGCAAATTTACCAACCGATTACAATGAAATCGTATTTGTCGTCAACATTTATCACGCAATTCAAAGAAATCAGCATTTCGGTATGATCAAAAACGCTTTCATTAGGATAGTGGACGGTGAAACGAAAAAGGAACTTTGTAAATACAATCTAACGGAGGATTACGGCGGTTATACCTCGATGATTTTCGGCAAGATGTCCTATACTTCGGGCGGATGGCAATTTGTGGCGATTGGAGAAGGAAATGGAGATGCCGGCATTGTTAATACGGTAAAAAGATATATATAAGGAGTTCTTAAGTGGCTATTAATCTTAAAAAGGGCGGATCAACTCAGTTAGATAATACTATGCAATACGGTTTTGTAGGTCTTGGTTGGGACGAGAGAAGGGGAGACCAGCCAGTCGACCTTGACTTAGTTGCCTTTATGCTTGGTAAAAATGGCAGAGTGATTCGCGAATCTGATTTCGTATTTTACAATAACCTTTTGTCCAGCTGTGGCTCGCTAACTCATACCGGCGATGAAAAAAAAGGTGTTCTTGAAGGCGATGACGAAATCATAGCTATCAAATTTAACAGAATTCCGTTAGATGTCGATAGAATCGTGTTTGCTGCGGAGGTTCATGACGCCGCTGTCCTAAGAACGAATTTTGGCTCAGTACGCAATGCTTTTTGCCGCTTTGTCAAAATGAAGGATAATAGAGATTTTGAAGGAGAGGAACTTGTCTATTACGCACTTTCCTCAGATTATTCTTATGATACTTGTATGGTAATTTGCGAGCTGTTTCGCAGTAACGGTGAATGGAAGTTCAGAGCCGTCGGCAACAGCTACCGTGAAGATCTAGCATTTTTGTGTCGAATGTTCGGTTTAGATGTATAATTAAAGGAGGTACAATTATGGCAATTAGTTTAAAGAAAGGGGATTTCGCATCTTTAGGCTCATCCTTGCAATATGGTTTCATCGGTTTGGGCTGGGATATAAATGAAAGCAAATCAAATTTTGATTATGATTTGGATGTTGCGGCATTTTTATTGGGCAGAAACGGTACGGTGATACGAGAGACGGATTTCGTATATTATAATAACCTTATGTCTTCTTGCGGTTCATTGATTCACGCAGGGGATAATAGGGACGGTTCCGGAGATGACGACGATGAGGTTATCGCTGTCAAATTTAACAAAATTCCCGCCAACATCAGCAAAATTACCTTTGTTGTAAATATTTATGATGCAGCTAGGCGCAGACAGAATTTTGGACAAATTGACAATGCATATGTCCGGTTCGTCAGGATGAATGATCATCGCGACATTAAAGGAGTCGAGCTTGTCCGTTACAACCTCACAAGTGAATTTGCCAATGACACATGTATCGTTGTTTGCGAGCTTGTCCGCTACGGAACAGAATGGAAGTTTATGGCTCTCGGCGAAGGGTATAAAAAGGATATGATGTTCTTGTGCAGTAAGTACGGTATCGATGTAGATGGTTGATAATAAAACATGCGGAGCCCCGAATTGTTTTTGTATTCGGATGTTTCGGAATGTTTTTATATATATGAATTAGGAATTATTGAATAAGTACTCATGATTTCCGCTATTGCTGATATCAAGGTAACGGCGTGATGTTGCAAGCCAGTTTTTATCTCAAAAATCTGCGGCTGGAATTTTAAGTATTTAATTAGTATTTACTTAAAATAGAGCTTATATATTAGCCCTATACTTTTCGGGTGGTCAATGAATGAACAATTTTATGGGCAATCCATCAAGGATGCCAAGGAATCGCTTGAATACCGTGTAGGTGCGCTTCTTTATGCGCCTGCGGTAACAGGCAATTTTGAGTCTAAAATTTTTAAAAATGCCTATCAAGGACTCAGCTCAATTGCATTTTGCCTTGAGGATTCAATCATGGAAAATGCAAGGGAGGAAGCGGAAAATATACTCGAACATACATTTGCGTCGATAGTAGCTCTTTCGGAAATGGAAGAATATGCCGCAGTCAAACTGCCGCTTTTGTTTATCCGTGTCCGCGATCCGGAACATGCTCGCAGAATTTGGGCACGCTTTAAAAAATACTCTTTAATACTTACCGGTTTTATATTCCCTAAATTTGATATGAGCAACTGCGTGCAATATGTGGCGGAGCTTAGGGCAATGAATGAGGATGCGAAAAAACCGATATTTGGCATGCCAATTTTGGAAAGCAAAAGCATTGCCTATAAAGAAAGCAGAATGGAAACGCTTTGCAGTCTTTTTACTTGCTTAGACGAAGTTGCTGATTTCATCCTCAATATTCGCGTCGGCGGCAATGATTTCAGCCAAATTTTCGGTTTGAGGCGCTCAATCACGGAAACGATTTACGAAATGGGACTGATTAAAGATGTCCTCATTGATATAGTTAATGTTTTTGGCAGGCGCTATGTCGTATCGGGACCGGTATGGGAATATTTTGATAATAATGGTTCGGACACTTGGCGTGTTGGATTGATTCGGGAGATGAAACAGGACCTGCTCCATGGATTTATTGGTAAAACTGCAATCCATCCCTCACAGCTCCCTATAATCAACCATTGCATGGGCGTACCAAAAAACGACTATCTTGACGCAAAACAGGTCATCGGATGGGAACGAGGTGTTCTTGCCGTTGGTAAAAACATAGAGGGGAATAGAATGAATGAATTAAAATGTCATTATAATTGGGCAGTTAAAACGCTAAAACTTGCTGAAATTTACGGAATATATGAATAAAAAGACAACGATTAGAGTTTGGTTTAACCATTGGTTTAGCACGGCATACCATATTGTCAACCTATTGAAGAACGACAGCGATATCCATTTCTATGTTATTAGCACCAGCGAGAATCCGGATTCCGTTATTAAAAAGGTTTGCGATGAATGGTATCTTGAACCGCATTTCACTTCAGACGACGACTATGTCGAATATTGTCTACACTTCTGCCGGGAACATCATATAGAGGTTTTTGTGCCGCGTCGAAGATTGCGGGCGGTATGTAGGCACATGCGTTCATTTCAAGAGGCAGGGGTAAGGGTGCTTACCGATTCGGACTATGCAAAAATAGAGTGCCTTAACGATAAATGGCAAACATATCGTCTTTTCGAGAGAATTGCACCGGAATGTGTGCCCGAGGTGCGCTTAGCAAGCTCTCTTGAAGCATTCGAAGCTATCTATTTTGAGCTTTCCTCTCGGTATGAACGAATATGCTTTAAGTTAGCAAGCGATGAAGGCGCTGCCAGCTTCCGAGTTATTGACAACAAATATAATTTCGAGAGCATCTATTCCAACCCAGGTCAAAAAGTTTCTTACGACGCCGCACTTAAAATCCTTGCACGGGGTAGAATGTCGCATCCGGTGATAGTTATGCCATATTTGCGGGGAGAGGAAGTAAGCGTGGATTGCTTATGTACCGCTTACGGAAATATCATTATTCCCCGATATAAAACGGTAGGAAGAATGGAAGTTATAAGATTCAACCCCGAAATTATCGGTCTGTGTCAGAGATTTATTGACCATTATAGGCTGGAAACGCCGTTTAATATGCAGTTTAAGTATGATGCGGGCACGCCATATCTTTTAGAAATAAATACCCGTATGTCGGGAGGTTTGCAGCTTTCTTGCGCAGCTACCGGCGTTAATATCCCCAATCTTGCCGTGAACCGACTTTGTGGAATTGATAAACCGTGGAGCTGCGACCGAAGGGAACGAAAGGTTTCCTTTATCGAAACGCCCATACTTTTTGAGGAAAATAATGAATTACCGTTATAATGACCTAATTAGCATTGCGGCACGAGACGGAAACAAGACGAGAAATTATGTTTTGGTCAATCGTCTGCAAGCCAAGCATATCCCGGTAAGCCCGTTAGAGGCAATAAGGTTTATGAAAGAATTTGGTAACTCCGATGTAAATTTTTGTGGCAGCAGAACATCCGTAATTGCGATTGCTGAAACTGCCACCGCGCTTGGAATGTCGGTTGCGCATGCAATAGGAAAGGATTGCCGCTGTATCCAAACTACCCGTGAGGAATGCGGACAGTATGTAGCTTTTTCGGAGGAGCACAGTCACGCAACGGCTCAAAAGCTTAACGCTCAAGGATTGGAATTGGTATTGAAAAATTGCAACACAGTAATCATCGTTGATGATGAAACAACTACCGGAAAAACCGTTCTTAACCTCGTTCGGGCAATCAAAAAACACTTTCCTTTTGCGGAGGACATATATTTTTGCTTATATTCCGTTATTAACCGAATGAAAGAAGAGGATTTTGCGAGATTCTACAAGGAGGGTGTTTCGGCTGTTGGCATGATTGGAGCGGATAGTAACGATTATTCCCGTATCGCAGCTGAGATTGGCATAAACGGTGCAAAGAAAAACTTTAGAGGCAGCAAGGGAAGCTTTCGCTTGATCGATGCTGTCGGAAAGAAGGACTTTCGCAAAGGAACGACGGCAGGCGATTACATAGCTGCCTGCGATGCTTTATATGCTGAAATCAAAAAGTCTGTTCAGGCTTCGGTGCGTAAGTTGCTAATTTTGGGAACAGAAGAAATTATGTATCCGGCAGTATATGCCGGAGCTAGACTGGAGGAGGAGATGGGCATTGAGGTACTCTGCCATTCTACGACTAGAAGTCCCATTGACCCATCGGACGAAGCGTGTTGCAAATTGCGCTCACGCTGTGCGATAGATAGTTTTTATGAGGAAGATAGGAACACCTACATATATAATCTTGCCGCCTATGACTACACTGTTGTAATTACCGATTCAGAGTCTTCCTGCGCAGAAACAGGGGCCGCCTCACTAGCCGCCGCACTTCAGGATGCAGGTTGTTCCGCTATTACTGTTTTTCGATGGGTACAATGATGCGCTCCTCATTTTATGCGGAGGACGCAACACTCCTCTTAAAAGACATAACCGGAGGAATCGAGCCTTTGGATACCATAACTAGGGAAAAAAGTATTCAAAAAGGCACTCATTACTGCGAAATGCTGCCAGTGGAATACAAGCCGACAGATGAATATCTTTGTGTATATCGTGACGCTCTTGTAAGAAATGCGGAAGCGACCGCACGGGCAGTTGCTGTAACAGCGGAGAACATTTTTCTGCAAAAGGGAAAAGGAGTTACTCTCGTATCTCTCGCTCGCGCAGGAATACCTGCAGGAATTCTGATTAAAAGATATTTGCGTCAAAAATACGGCATCGATGTGCCGCACTACGCCATATCAATCATTAGAGGGCGCGGCATCGACAGGAATGCACTACAGCACATTCTCTCCGAACACACCCCGGATTCGATACAGTTTGTAGATGGCTGGACGGGAAAGGGAGCCATCGTCGCCGAGTTGGATGGTGCGTTAAAGGAATTTCCTCAATTAAACAGTGGACTTGCAGTGCTTGCAGATCCCGCCGGCGTTGCCTCAATATATGGGACGAAAGAGGATTTTTTGATAGCCAGCTGCTGTCTTAATGCTACAGTGTGCGGACTTATAAGCAGGACGGTTCTTAGAACCGATTTAATCGGCGAATCTGATTTTCACGGAGCAGTTTACTACGGCGAGCTATCGGGCGAGGATAGGACATATGAATTTATCAATAATGTTGAAGCATATTTTGATTTTTCCGGTTCCGTTCCAAGTCCGTCTAAGCCGTCATACTCAGGACTGAAAGAAACGCTGAATATTGCCGAGGTATTTGGAATCTCAAATCTCCATCTTGTTAAACCGGGAATTGGCGAGGCTACGCGTGTATTGCTTCGAAGATATCCTTGGAAGCTGCTTATCAAAAGCGGAGCCGTGGATTCTCCTGATTTAAAGCATCTTTTGCGGCTTGCTTCTGAGAAAAATGTTCAAGTAGAAGAATTTCCATTAAAAAATTACCTTGCTTGCGGGCTGATTCGCTCGCTCGGCGAAAACTAAGGAGGTACGCATGA
This sequence comes from uncultured Bacteroidaceae bacterium, assembly GCA_964368715.1. GTDB lineage: Bacteria > Bacillota > Clostridia > Christensenellales > CAG-917 > RGIG4097. Next base: position 19,955 of record CAYJCS010000004.1, read on the forward strand.
TTCTTGTTTGCGATGTGGACAATACCTTGATTTCCTCAAAAGTGAAGCAAAGCGGTGCGATATGCGTAGAACGCTATAACGGGGAAGAATTTTCGTTTATGTCGAACGAAGCATACGCTTTATATGAGCGGCTTTACGGCATTATCGATATTATACCGTTAACATCTCGCTCGTCAGAGCAGTTTGCGAGGTTAACTCTGTTTGAGAGATTTAAGCCCCGCTATGCGTTGGTTGCGAACGGCGGAGTACTCTATCAAGACGGCATTCTTGACATTGATTGGGCGAAACGAACTGCAGAAGTGGTAGACGAGTCAATAGAAACATTAAGAACGGCATTCGAATTGCTTTCTTCAAATTCGGACTGCAAAAAGTCAAGATGGGTGGATGGTGTATATGTATTCGCATTATCCGAACGCCCTCAAAGCACGCTAGAAATCCTTACCGCAAGTTTAGGTGAAAGGGCGGAAATCAAAAGTTTCCGCAACAAAATTTATGTTTTCCCTAAAGGGCTTGACAAGGGTACGGCAACCAGGCGGTTACGAGAAATACTGGGCGGATATATAGTAGCAGCAGGGGACAGCGACTTCGATATTCCGATGCTTGCCGAGGCGGATTATGCCTTCGTTCCTTGCCCAGATTTAGCCATGCATCTTGACAAGCGCAAGGTAAAAATTATCTGCGGCAATGATTTTGCAGGAGGTTTTTTACAAGCTGTGGCAGATATGGTTTCAGAATCTTAGAAAGATTTAGAATCCGTGTTGTTCGGGTTCTGCTAGAAGGTGGATTAAAACTTTTTGTATAGTCTTTCTGTTTTACTATAGCGTGTAGGCAGTCAAGGCCGCATTCGGCGCTTAAAATATCGTAATGGTGCCGCATTTAGGCATAATACTTGCATACACATTGACAATTTTTGTAGTTGCGATTTTTATATTTCGACATAAAATGTGCATAGATAAGGCATAGAAAACATTGTAAATAGAAGCTTTTGGATTAAAACTTCGCCTCTTTTTTGGTTAATTGGTGGGCAATAACAAAATGTTGTTGCCCTTTCGCACTCGCAGACTAAATATGCTA
>CAYJCS010000005.1:0-5190 GCA_964368715.1 uncultured Bacteroidaceae bacterium
CACTACGAGTATTGTAGTTCACACCAATACAAAAAATCCCACATCTAAGTGGGATTTTTTCATTTTTTATTGCTATTACTTTTTTATAAAGGCTATTACATCTTTTGCTGTTTTGGTACCTTCGTCGAAGACAAAAATGTGTCCGGAATTTTCATATGTTATAAGTTCGGTTTGCGGGCAAGTTTCAAGCAAGCGGGTATGTTGCGAATACGGCATAGTTTTGTCCTCTTTTCCCCAGATGCACAAAACGGGAATTTTTGATGAGGCAACGGAACGGTAACCTTTCACTGTTTCATCGGTTTTCAATATCGTATGACGTAGCGACGAGAGAGTACACCTTAAAAAACCGTCGTAGCGGAACGATTCCGCAAATTTGCGCTCGTAATAATCCTTCTCAGATTCATCGACGTTTTTTAATTCCGACGCGCATTTTTTTAGAAGAGTGCCGCAACCGACCATCTTAAACATTGCATCTCCCAAAAGCGGAATTTTGCATATTTTCATATAAAAAGGCGGATTGAAAGTATCCATTCCCGCCGGCGCAAGCAATATAAGTTTTTTCACTCTATCGGGGTGTTTAGCACAATATGCGGCAGTTATGGCACCGCCCATTGACGTGCCCACAAGATAAAACTTTTCGCCGTTTAGAACGCTGTCAACGAGTTCCGATAGTTGTTTCACAAACAATGACGGACTGTAATCACCTTTAACACGCTCCGAATATCCCCTGCCCAACAAATCGTAACGCAGCACCTTAAAGCCGGCATAAACCAGCGCTTCGAATAGTTTGTCGTAGATATAATACGGCGTCGCATATCCGTGCACCAAAACGACGCTTTCGCCTTCGCCTTTTAACTCGTAGTGCGTAACAGCGCCGGGCAGTTTTATAAACTCGCCGTCCAGCGTTTCACGTGCGGCATCGTCCAGTTGAAGTTTTTGCGCTTGTTTTGCCAATGATTTGTATTCTGATTTAAGCATAACTAATTTATTTTCAGGTTTTCAACCACGCGGTTGATTACGATGCGACAGTCCAAAATTTTCTCTTTCCATTTTAAGATTGTCTTTTCGTCGTAAATTTTTGGAGCATTTTTATAGATTTTTGCGGTTTTTGCACCTTTGATCAGTCCTTTTAATATGGCAAAGAAATAAGCGGGCTTTTTCATTCCGCGCACAAATTTGCCCAGTAGCGCCGATATTTTGGTATTTCTTCCCGCACCTGCCAAATCGGAGGATTGTATTACGGCATTGTCAAAGAGGAAGTCAACACCCTCGGCAGGAAGTTCCAGCAGAGAATTTTTCAGGCCTTCGTTTTTTGCCGTTGCCCCGCCGTACAGTTTGTGAAAATCCCGATTGTACTCCCACAATGCCTCAACGGATAAGGATTTATCCTTATTTTTAATTACGCAATCTGCAAGCATTTCCCCTGCCTTCATCGATAAATCGATTCCCATTCCGTTCATGGGAGTTGTCATAAATGCGCTGTCACCCACAGCGGCATAACCATTGCATACAAATTGAGCAAGAGGTCTGCGTACAGGTATAGCACCGTATGTGCCGCCGTGCAAAATCTTATCGCCTATCCACGGATGTTTGCGGCGGAAAATTTGCATTTGCGCATCGACAACCCCCTTGTCTATTTTATCTATGCGGCCGATGAGCACGTCAACGTTATTCTCGTTTGTGCAACACCAAGAAAGCCCCTGTTCGCCTTCATGATACAAAAATATTTCAAACGGAGCGGGCGGGGTTTGAAAACCTTCTTTTCTTTCAAAATAGGCTCTGTAAGCATAAAAAACGTCCCCGCGCTCAGGTTCGTTTTCAATGCCGAAATCCGGGCTCAAATTTGTGCGCAAAGGAGAAAAAACGCCTGCGGCGTCAACCGTCAAATCAGCTTGAACAACGCCGTCATCGGTCTTGAAGCCAACAACGTATCCGTCTTTAACTACGGGTGCGGTAACGTTTACGCCGTAACAAAATTCAACTCCGCATTTTTCGGCATATTCAATCAAAAGATTGATTATGCTTTTTCTCCACATCACTTTTTGTCTGTTTGTTTCGTCGTAACGTATCAAAACGGACGTGCGCCCTGCAGGGCTGACAAAAGCGCAATCACCGCGAAATCGCCAACTGTCTTTGGGCAGATTGTCCTCGTCGATATCTAACGCGCCGGCAAGATTTTTAAAGTTAAATCTATCCTCCCAATCGTGTCCGAGTTCGTCGCGCTTCAATTTTTCGTATACGGTGACATCAAAGCCTGCCTTTGCAAGTTTTGCCGCCGCCACAAGGCCTCCGTGACCCGCTCCTGCAATTGCGATTTTATTCAATGTTTTCCCCTCCCCCATTGTCTTTTATCTTCATAAAAAGTTTTTCGCTGACTCTTGCAAGATGAATTTCCGCGTTTTGTATTGCATCGGCTACGTCAATAGAGTCTGACAAAAGTGTATAAACACCGTCCAAACCCATTGATCGTGCGTCTTCATCGGAAATTTTAGACGAGCCGACGATTGCATACACCGGTACGCCTTTAGCCTTTGCGTGAGCGCAAACACCGGAAATTGCCTTTCCGTGCGCAGACTGAAAATCAATTCTGCCTTCTCCCGTCACAATAATATCTGCGCCACTGATTTTTTTGTCAAAGTCCGTCATTTTTAAGAGAGTATCTATACCGCTTTTAGGCTCCGCATGAAGAAAAGCCATGAGCGCGCCCGACAGCCCTCCCGCTGCGCCTGTGTAAGGCATATTGTGCAGCCGAACTTTCAAATCACGCTCGACTATATCGGCAAAATGGACCATTCCGCGCTCTAGCATTTCCGCAACTTCGCCAACGGCGCCTTTTTGTTTTCCAAAAAACCGTGTCGCTCCGCGCTCTCCCACAAATGGATTGTCTACGTCTGCAAGCACAGTAAATTTAACTCCGTTCAGATAATCCGTATTATTTCGATTTATTGAATCAATTTTGTTTAGATTTGCTCCGATAGGAATAACCGGAAAACCGTTTTCGTCAAGAAACTCAAAGCCCAACGCGTTTAAAGCGCCGATTCCGCCGTCGTTGGTTGCACTCCCTCCGACTGCCACAAATATGTTGCGTGCGCCGTTTAAAACAGCATCCTTAATAAGCTGTCCCGTTCCAAAACTTGTAGTAATTGCAGCGTTGCCGTTTGCATACGGAACATGAGTAAGGCCGCTGGCTTGAGCCATCTCGATAATGGCATCCTCGGATTTAACAGCATATTGCGCTTTTATATCATTAAATAAGGGATTTTTGCACGTTATTTCACGCACTTCAAAACTTGCAGAGCCGAAAATTATTGCGTTAAGGGTTCCTTCCCCTCCGTCCGCGATAACGGTTTTGACAACTTCCGCATTCGGGAATACAGATTTTGCGGATTTTTCGACCATTTCCGCTATTTGCTGAGAACTTAATGAGCCCTTAAACGAGTCCGATGCGATAACAATTTTCAAAATAATACTCCCCCAATTTACAAATTCAATGGTAAGTTCATTTTATATGAAAGTCAATAACGCTTTCGCTAAATCGAGCGTTTGATTTGCTTTATAGTTTCAAAGCTCGAAACTGTCAAATTAATTTTTTCGGTGGATTGATTAGTTAGGAATTTTTGCAGTTGTTTTTTCTGTGCAAATCCGCTACCAATCCAAATACAAAGTCACTATATAGCCTGTTCCGTCCACATAATCGTTTGCTGAATAAGAGTGAGTGCAAGCGGCGAAATTTGTATCTGTATAATATAAGGAATTTGCCGCACCGATTGCGTTGGTAAGAGCGGTGCTAAGTTCTGTCGTAGTTTGAACGTATGAAATAATAAACTCTACCGTTACATAATCCGTGTGAGACGACAAATCGTTCTTTTCATCGCAGCACTCGTATAAAAGCGTGCGCAATTCATCATACGATTCAATCACCAAATCGTAGGTAATGGACGCATATTCAAAAGTCACATTTGAATATGAAACGTAGGTAGTGCCGGCATCGAGTTCGACGTAGTTCAAAGCGATTTGACCGTCGTTCACTCTTTGAGCGTCGGTAAACAAGAAATCGTCAATTGAAAAAGCTTCATAGTTTGTTGAGTTGATACCGATACCCGCGTTTGCCCAAGTCGCATCAATGATATACCACTCGCGCACGCCGTCACCGTCTGCATCAACCGCAGCTTTGTTCCAAGCGTGATTTTCGCTCACTACCCTCACACAAGCGATGCCTTCCATTGACGCAAGCACGGTAAACGCTTTTGCAATGCCGTCACAAACCGCTTTATGATTGTTGAAAACTCCTTCCAAATACCATGCGTCAAACATATGCTGCCCGGTTGTTAATTCAAGCGCGGCGTAATCGTAATAGATTTCATCGGCAAACCAGTTGTAGATTGCCCACAATTTTTCGACGTCGTCCATGCTGTCATTGCATATTGAGCGCAAAATTACTTTTGCCGCCGAAAGCATTTCATCCGCGTATGATCCGCTTGTCGGAACGGGCAAAAAGCCGTGTTCTAAAGCGTAGAACAACTGATCGGAAGTGGTTACACTCATTGAGTTTGGATAAGTTTTATATTTAAAATCGTCGAATGTTACATCTCTGTCGCCCGAATATTTATAGTCGACAAAAGAATCCAGTTGCGTGTAGTTTTTGGCTGTAGCGGTATATTTTTCGCCGTACGTATCATAAATGAAGCCGCTGTACGTACCGTTGCAAATGCAATATGTGCTGTAATTTCCACTTGAATTGAAGGATGTGGTATATATCCACTGTGCGCAGGTCAACAAATCTATCATTCGGTTCATCTCTGCTTGAATTGTTGATGCAGTTTTAACTTCAAGGTACACGGGTAAATAATACGTATTTGCGGTTATATAATTAACATTAATATATTCCAAAAAAGCTTTGAATTCATCCTCGGATTCCAGTTCAATTATATCGTTTGATGAAGCACCATGCCCGACAAACTTACTCTCATACACCGTATAACTGTCGTTGTGCCACTCTCCGCAAATCATACAAATATTCGCTTCATACAAGTGGTCTCCATATTCTAAATCTTCGACAGTATAAGTTGCGCCGCAAACGGTACAAGTGAACAGCGTATAACCAAGTCTTGAGCAATTGCCTTCGAAATATTCGCCTTCATCCCAAGTATGCCCCAGCGCATCGACCGCGGTATCGTCGTAATAATCGCC
>CAYJCS010000005.1:5290-18885 GCA_964368715.1 uncultured Bacteroidaceae bacterium
CTTCATCCCAAGTATGCCCCAGCGCATCGACCGCGGTATCGTCGTAATAATCGCCACAGCGAGAACAAGTGTGCCTAGTATATCCGTCTGCGGTACAGGTTGGGGCAACCACGCTTGTTATGTAATCATGCCCAAGTGCTGGAATAATTTCAGTTTTTGTCGCTCCGCAAACTGTGCAAGTATACGTCTTTACCCCAGTTCCCGTGCAAGTTGCGGCGTTTGTAATAACACCGGCATTCCAAGTGTGCCCAAGCGCGCTGACCGGCGTGTCATCATAATAGATGCCACAGCGAGAACAAGTGTGCCTAGTATATCCGTCTGCGGTACAAGTGGGGGCAACCACGCTTGTTATGTAATCATGCCCAAGTGCCGGAATAATTTCAGTTTTTGTCGCTCCGCAAACTGTGCAAGTATACGTCTTTATCCCAGTTCCCGTGCAAGTTGCGGCGTTTGTAATAACCCCGGCATTCCAAGTGTGCCCAAGCGCATCGACCGCGGTATCGTCGTAATAATCGCCACAGCGAGAACAAGTGTGCCTAGTATATCCGTCTGCGGTACAGGTTGGGGCAACCACGCTTGTTATGTAATCATGCCCAAGTGCCGGAATAATTTCAGTTTTTGTCGCTCCGCAAACTGTGCAAGTATACGTCTTTATCCCAGTTCCCGTGCAAGTTGCGGCGTTTGTAATAACACCGGCATCCCAAGTATGCCCCAACGCATCGACCGCGGTATCGTCGTAATAATCGCCACAGCGAGAACAAGTATGCCTGGTGTATCCGTCCGTGGTGCAAGTGGGGGAAACAACGCTACTTTCGTATTCGTGCCCAAGGGCCGTAACTGTTTCACTTTCAATGTGAGTATTGTCACGTGAGCAAATTCTCTGCCTTGTTCCGTTTTTGGTACAAGTGGGAGCGGTAACAACCGTCCATTCACCGTAATCGTGTCCAAGAGCCGATATGGTCGCCTCACTTTCTATATGTGAACTGTCCCGAGAGCACACTCGCTGCCTTGTTCCGTTTTCGGTACAAGTGGGAGCGGTAACAACCGTCCATTCACCGTAATCATGGCCAAGTGCAGTTAAAACCTCGGTTTCTTTTTCTCCACACGAGCAAGACCTCTCGCGAACCCCATCCGAAGTGCAAGAAGGAGCGGTTACTTCAGCCCAGTCGCTAAAGACGTGAACATGCTCAACAATTTCCACCCATTTTGCGTAGAGATATGTATTTTTTGTTATTGGGATGTCAGAATCAAAAGGATTTATAAATTGCGATTCATAAAACCATCCGTCAAAGGTATAGCCGTCTTTTGTGGGGGCGGTCGGCAAAACGATTTTTCCACCCACCTCAACTTTTATTGAAACAACGTCAGTGCCACCAAGAGTCTTAAATTTAACAAAACAAGACACTGAAGTATCGTCGGGCGTATTTCCGCCTTGATTATTTTGACTGCACGCAAATAAAGTGACACTCAATAAAAGCGTCAAAAAAACTAAAAATATTTTTTTCTCCCACCTTGCTCGCCTTAACATAATTTGATTATATATCAATTCTACGCTGTGTTCAAATACAATATTTTACAAATAGTTCAAAGAGTCTGCATGTGCAAGGACATTTTGGAAAAACGATTGCCGAATTATCAAGATTATTGTTTTGAGCGTTCTATGTTCATTAATTCGATTGCCAATCATATGCAAGTTCAGAAGATGTTTACAAACAGGTATCGTAGTGGTAATATTGTGACTGAATTATAAACTTGGAGAAAATTATGAAAATTGCTGCAAGACGAGTAATTATTGTTTCAATCGGTTTGTTTTTTGCATTTAGTGCGGTATTTGCCGCGGTCTTTTGCGTCCCAAACGGCGTCGCGTTTTCGGCGGACAGTTTTGAGGGATGGGCCGAGGGCACTTTCACCACTTTAAACACCGGTATTTATTGGTATCAAAGCGGAAGCGACGTTCCGATTAAAGCAGGCACGGAAGGCGCGGTTTTCGATCCGGATAAGCCGACGGTGATTTTTGCTCACGGGCTTAAAAGCGAAGAGGGATACAACCGCCGCGACGTTCTTACGCTTTGGGGCAACACAGAGGAGTATTTTGCCGACGAAGGCTATGGCGAATTTGAATTTGACACGAATTTTTACCAAAAATACATAGACACGGGATACAACGTAGGTCAATTTTACTGGAGTCAACTATCCGACGACGAACTTAACTGCGATATAAAAATCTGGAGTTCAAACACAGAACTGGGAATGCGCTATTATGTATCCGATACAAGCGGCAAAAGAGTGCAAGGCGACCCTGCTCTCAATCCCACAAAATCCGTCTCTATGATTTTCGGCGACGCAATGATAGAGGCTCTTGGAGCAAACTATTCAAAGAGCATTCAACTTATCGGGCACTCTATGGGCGGGCAATTGGTTTTGGCAACGTCGGAGTATTTGGTGGAATCCTGCAAGGCGGGCACAATAGGGCGAAATCTCGTGCCCGAACGCACCACTTTGCTTGACCCGTACTTTGGGATGTCAGAACTTAAAAACTGCAAAATTGACCACCTTGGCGCCGACTGCGAGCAAGCGTTTACTGCACGTCTTGCGGCAAACGCTATGGAGAATATCGCCGATTTCGGGATTGCGGTTGATGCATACAGCGCAAACGACGTCTTTATTTGCAGACTATACAAACTTTTATTTGGCACTAAGCTAAAAGACGAAGCCGACGCAATAACAAAAAGCCTTACGGACAACTGCGCGTGGGTGCATCTTAATGCAATGCAAGACCTCTACACGATGCTTAATACGCACTGTATGGTGGTTGATTATTATTTTTCTACGCTTTACGAAGAGGCAAAAACGGACAACACGGGCAACCCAGTGCCCTATGCCCTTTCCGATTGCGATACCCTAAAAAGTCTGCGCGGATGCGGCTATAAACAAGTATCTGTAAACGAAGATAACCCTTTCTATATGCACAACTCGAATTTTGAGCGCGTGGACAGTGAGATAAGCGTTATCGACGTTGAAAGCGGAAACTCGGCAATTATATACGGCGTGCTTAAAAACAATGAATCCGCAGTAGTTGTCAAGTTGTTTGACAAAAGAGGAAAATTTGTAACATCCGACACACTTTCTCTTGCAAATGAATATCACTTTTACAACCTAAAAGCTGGCAAATATTCGGTCAAAGCCTACAACTCTAAGGGTAACGAAATAATACTTGAAAAAAACAAAGTTGAAGTGGCTGAAAACCAGGTTCTAACCGCCTCAATAAAATCAACAGAAATTGAAATTTTGTGGATTTTGCTTGGTGTTTTGGGCGCGTTGCTTATCGCCGCCGCCGTTGTTTTTATCGTGTTTTATAAACGCAAGAAAGGCAAGATCACAACAGACGATAAAGTTGAAAATTCTGATAGTGACGAGGCAGTTAATACCGATAACTCTGAGACGACCGACTGTGACGAAAATTGATAGTGCGAAAAATTAATTTATCGCTCGAAACTGAAACTAAAAAGAAAACCGAAAAATTGTTTTTCGGTTTTTTTATTTTCATTTTTGTTTGAAATTCTTAAATAGTTTTCTTGCTGTAACAACCCTATTGAATTTGCAATCGCATTGTTATTAGTGCTGGCTTTTAATCTTTATCAAAGGCTGTCACGAGTTGCTCTTTAAACATTCCTTCAAAGATCAGGTAGAATATGAAATGACGACGTTCTACGGTGTCGGTTAGGTAGCCTTTTGTGATTTTTTCCGCAAAGTTGAGCGAAGTGTCGATAATGAACGACCAAAACAAGTCGTAGCCCACATCTTTGTATTTGCCGAGTTTGGGGTTGCCGCTTAAAAAATATCCGTAGAGCGCAGTCTGCCTATCATTCAACTCTTCCGCCGAAAGAGGCACATAATAAGTGGAGTGACGGTACGCTGTATAATACATAGTGAAATCCGCATGACGGATCATAAATTCAAAGGCTTCGTTCCACACGTTATATACGTCGTATATATTCGGCGTCTTTGTCAAATCGATTTTGTCGATTATCCTGTCAAAACGCTGGTCAATGCGCAAAAATGCGGCTTTCAATAGATTCTCTTTGGTGCGGAAATGCGTGTATACCGTGTTTTCGGCAACTCCGCACAAAAGGCCCACTTTGAGCATCGTGACTGCGTCGATACCTCCAACTGCCACTATTGTGACGGCTGCTGCAAGCATTTTGTCATCAATGTCTTCTTCAAGTCTGCGTTTAGGCATTTTTCTCCTTTAATTTGTGGTCTTATTCTGCTCTCAAAGCCACTGCGGGGTCTCTCTTTGCGGCGATTCTCGACGGAATAAATCCTGCAAACATACTGAGCAGTACGGAAATCAAGAACATCATTACACAGTGCCACCATTCCACTTCCATTAACCCCGGTATTGCAAAATAGTTTTTCAAAATCGCACTTCCAAGAAGCGAAATCAGATAGCTGAAGAAAAGCCCGATAAGACCGGAATAGCCGCCTAGTATGGCAGATTCTGCCATAAATACGCGCGATATATCTTTTTTTCTCGCACCGATACTTCTAAGTACGCCGATTTCCTTTCTGCGCTCAAGCACCGAAGTGTAAATTATTATTGCAATCATTATCGTGGACACAACAAGGGAAATTGCGGCAAACCCGACAAGCACGCCGGTTATGGTGGTTGTGAGAGTGTTTACATAACCCATTATAACAGAAAGGTTGTCGCTGTATTTAACCTTTGAGTTTGTTTTTTCATTATACTGGTCGATATATTGAACAATTGCGTCTTTTGCCGCGAAAGAGGAGCAGAAGAAGTTTATCGCTTTGGGATAGTCCATATCCGCAACGCCAAGTGCACGCATAAATTCTTCGTGCTCGGATTTGATAACGATTTGGTCGCCTGCGGCTATATGTCTTGCCGTGCCGCTTGCTGTGTTGACATAAAAATCCAGCGCGCTGACGTAATAGTTATTGTTATGTTCAATCGCATATGCGTAACGCTCCAGTTGCTCTTGAATGGCGGGATGGTTTTCCGCTCTGTCTATCATCATTTTGCTAAGTGCGTGAGTGTAGCCGATAACACCGTTGATTGAAGTGACGGATACTCCTTCTTTAGGGCGGATTACACCGACAACGTCCAATTCAACAGAATAGTGCGTATCCACATAGTTTTTGGACTGCTCTTTTTTGTCTCCGCTTATCCAACTGTCGCTTACTTCGTCATAATCCAAATAGTCGGCGTTTGTGAGTATTTTGTATTTTAAATTCAGCAATTGGTTAATGCTGAATTCAGATTCTGCAAACGAACCTCCCTGCAAGGCATTAAAGATGTCATCTTGCGATTCAAGTCCGAGTATAAACAACTCATAGTCCTGCAACTGGTTGCGACTGTCAACAACGACCACAATTTCATTTGCGGAAGTAGGCCAATTTCCACCGACAATCTCATACTGTTTATTGAGCAGTTCTTGATTTGAAGACATTTCCACCCACGGGTCGCCCATCATCATGCCAAACTGATTCATTGCTTGAGTGGCGTTCATTCCGCCGAAATCAACGTCTTTCAAAAAACTGAATTCCGGTTTATTCAAAGTCTCATCCATAACGTCGCCCATAACCTCTGTGTATGGATTTACTTTCATATAAATTTCTTCTTCGCCGTTTTGCACGCGCTCTGCGTTTCTAGGGTCTATTGTATAGGCGTTGAAAGTGGTGCCGTAGTTATATCTTACCGTCGCTAGCGACGTATCAAACTTGGTGCCCGCTCCGTATTCGCTTGTTCCCTCGATATATTTTTTAAACGAATGAAGATCGTTCTTTTGGAGCATAGAACCTAGGTTCCCAAGCACGTTACCAAGCACCATTTTTGTGTAGATGGTGTCGGTGTCGGGATATTGGTCTCGCGTTTCTTTTTCGGTGAGAAGCATGGACATAATGGAATTCATGTCCATATTGGATTGATTTATGGTGAGAGGATACTGCGACAACGCATTTTCTTCCAAAGCGGTGACGTAATTAGTTGCGCCGCTTGAAAGCGCAAGCACGAGGATAATACCGATAATGCCAATGCTGCCTGCAATTGAAGTCAAAACGGTGCGCCCTTTTTTGCTGACAAGGTTATTCCAACTTAAAGCGATGGCGGTGGCAATGTTCATTGAGGACTTTGCCTTTTCCTTGTCTTTCAGAAGTCTAACCATCCACTTGCTCATTTTTTTCAGTCGCGTGGTCTTCTTGGGTGGTTTTACAACATCGGTTTTTATTTTCTCCTTATCTGCACCCAAAGCCTCGTCGGCGTTCACAGTTTCGGCTTGTTCGTTAGTTTCGTCATTCACGACAACGGTTTCAACCGCCGCTTTTGGGGTCGCTACTTCAATTTCTTCTTTTTCGGTCTTTTCTGCAATCGGTGTTTCGGTTTCTATTTTGTCTGCTTCAGCCGTTTCAGCGTCACTGTCGTATGGCAAGCTGTCGCCAACGACTTCGCCGTCTTTTAGGTACACTACTCGTGTACTATATTCATCGGCTAGCTGTGGATTGTGCGTTACCATAACAACAAGCCTGTCTTCAGCAACCTCTTTAAGCAGATCCATAACTTGCAGGCCGGATTCACTGTCCAACGCTCCTGTCGGTTCGTCCGCCAAAATTATGTCGGGGTTGTTTACAAGAGCGCGCGCAATCGCAACGCGTTGCATCTGACCGCCGCTCAATTGATTGGGCTTCTTTTTTGCCTGTTTGTCAAGCCCAACCTTTTTCAAAACTTCAAGCGCTTTTTGGGTGCGTTCGTCTTTTTTTACACCTGCAAGAGTTAGGCAAAGCGCGACGTTTTTCAAAATATTCATATGGGGAATCAAATTGTATGATTGAAAAACAAATCCGACTCTGCGGTTGCGGTAGGTGTCCCAATCCACGTCATCGTATTCTTTTGTGGAAATTCCATCTATTTGAATGTCGCCGCTGGTATAGCGGTCAAGACCGCCTACTATGTTTAAGAGTGTTGTTTTGCCACAGCCCGAAGGGCCTAATATTGCAACAAATTCGCTTTTACGAAATTCGATTGAAACGTTGTGTAGAGCAAGAGTTACGTCGTCAAGAACGCGGTATTCTTTCGTGATATCTACAAGTTTAAGCATAAAGCCTCCCTAGGTGTTCTAATTAGACCGTGAAACGTACATTTAAAGACGCGAGAAGGTATAAAAGCCGTATATTGCTCGCGTGCGCGGTCATTTACCTAAATGACTATAACACAAATCGGGTAAAATATCTACAAAAATATTTCAACAACGCTTTTTCAAGCAAATAACGCAAAGCAAAACACATATTTTGACAAACCAAACTATCATTGTGTGATGCAAATTAATTTGATTTGCATTGAAAAAAGAAGTAAAAAAATCGCACAAAGACTTAATCGATTAGCAATATATATTACGCTATCGGCCAATTTCACCAATAATGCAAGTCGATAATTTTAGTTTATAAAAACACACACCGTGTTTTTTGATAATACGATAAAAGCACGGCGCGTGTTTTATATCATTTGTTTAAAAAGTATTTACCCTACCGTAATACTCCATTCAAGGGTGTGAACGCTATCCGGTGTTAGGGCAAACATATCGCGTTTTAGTGTCAATTCGTCTACTGTGCCTTCATATGCGGGCACTGAAGTCCAGGGTTCAAGACAAACGTAGGGCGCTTCTTTTTTGGGAGCGTGCCAAATGCCCAGATATTTCATCTCTTTCGGTGTTGCCACAGTGACGTATCTGCCATCAACTGAATTTTTAAGCGTCACGTGGTTAGGGACGTTACTTAAAAGTATGGCGTCGCGGTCAAACAACGAGTGCTTTAGAGCCAATATGCCGTCGTTAAGAGGAAATTCGTCCACTTTAGGTGTTGTGTAGCACGTGTCCGACATATATATCGCCTTGGGCTTTGCGTCCTCACCAAAGTCGATACAATAATCTTCAAACTTTCCACCCGACAGCGGAACGTTGAACCCGGGATGTCCGCCCAAAGCGAAAGGCATAACCTCTTTCGATTTGTTTAAAACAACAATTTTCATCTTTACAGTTGCATCGTCAAGAGTGTAGCGTATGCGATAATCAAAATCGAAGGGATACATTTTGAGAGTTCTCTCGTCTGAGACAAGGCAAAACTCGATTTCCGACTCGGAAATCGGATTTGCCGTCAAAACGCTCTTTCTCAAGAACCCGTGCAGGTTCATTTCATATTCTTTTCCGCCGTAGTTGTACTTCCCTTCCCACAGTCTTCCGCAAATCGGGAAAAGGTTGTAGGCTCTACCGCCCCAAAACTCGGGGTTGCCCTGCCACAGATATTCCGTTCCGTAGCGGTGACATTTTATGCTCATAAGTTCGGCACCGGCGTCGGATATCTCCACGTCGATAATGCCGTTTGAAATTTTGTAAATCATATACTCCTCCTTGTCAAAATCATTATATACCCGCTGAAATACTTGTTTCAAGAGCAAAAATTTTTTAATTGCCCTCGCTTGCGTCTCGCGCTTCTTTATGCTAATATTTGTTGGTATTTGTGCGGCGAAAATTATAACAGTTGTTTTTCACCACACAAAGAAATTTGCATCGATTACGGAAAAAGCCTCAATATAGAGACAAAAGGAAAGTATATGTGGTTTGTGTTTGCATTGGTGACAACCCTCGCGTGGGGCGGCGCCGACCTTTTTTATAAACTCGGTAGCGACAGCGACGACCGTTACAGCCATCTCAAAATCGCCGTCGCCGTCGGAGCGGTTATGGGACTGCACGCACTTATTTATTATTTTGCCGCCGATGTTCAAATGAGTTTGTTTGACATTGTCAAATATCTTCCAGTTTCTATGTGCTATATTTTGTCAATGGTTGTGGGCTATATCGGACTTAGATATCTCGCTCTTTCAATCGCTTCTCCCGTGCAAAACACGTCCGGAGTGCTTGTCACGGTGTTGATGGTCGCATTTTTCGGCATTGCCGTCGGAACAATCGAAATTGCGGGCATCGTAATAATCACCGTTGGCTTGGTGTTGCTTGCCTTTTTTGAAAACCACTACGGCGAAAAAATCACGCTTGAAAACAAAAAATACAAATTCAGTCCTCTTGCGATAATCTTCCCGCTAATTTATTGTCTCATCGATGCTCTCGGCACCTTTGCCGACGCTGTTTATCTTGACGAATTGGAACTGATAAGCGAAGACGCAGCCTTGATCTCATATGAACTCACTTTCTTTTTGGTGGGTATAGCTTGTTTTGTTTTCCTTTTGGTTAAAGGCGCGAAACAACGTGCGCAAATCAGGCGTTCAGCCGACTTTGAAAGTCCCGTTTATCTTGATGGTGAAGATTTAAAACAAATCCGGACAAACAAAGTCAAGTTGAGAAAATCCGAACCTTTTAAATTTATTGCCGCGGCACTTGAAACCGTCGGCCAGTTCACCTACGTTTTCGCTATGTCGTCAAGAGCCGCAATTGCCGCTCCGTTGATTGCCTCTTATAGCGTTTTTTCCGTTATTTTTGCGAGGCTGTTTTTGAAAGAAAAACTACGCGCGCCGCAGTATGCGGTGATAGTCATCGTGCTTTTCGGCATACTTTTGCTAGGCATTGCCGAAGGTCTTGCCTGATATTGTCTAACCATTTCCTTTTTTGAGTTTTCATTTCTTTGAGCGGTTTTAGACTTGAAAGTTAAAAAAAACCGTAATATAATCATTTCAGATAAGGAGGTATTATTATGGACTTTTTGCTTGCAGTAAAAAACATGACGGCGACGCCCAGTGCCTATACCCAGACGGCTCTTGAAATTTTGCGCCGTCCGGATTTGACGATGCACTGGTATATCGTGCCGCTTTTCGTGCTTTTAATTTACATCGTCTCCGTGGAAGTACACCACAAAAACTGGAATATTTTGCTTGCCGGTGTCGCGCTTTGGGGCATGGATTTGTTCAACGAAATCTGGAACGGCGCAGTGGCTTTTTCAACGGGCGCTCCCGTATGGGGCACTCCGATGGGTGTCGGCGACACTTCGCTGCTCCTTTTGATTGGCTATAACATCGAAATTTCCATTATGTTTTTCCTTATGGGACTCGCTGTCGGACACACTCTTGAAGCCTTCCCCAAAGATAAAAAGATACTCAAAGTGAACAACCGCATTTGGATTATCCTTGTTATGACGACTCTCGCCGTACTGGTGGAGATCTTCCTCAACTATGCCGGAATTCTCACTTGGGAAAAAGCGTGGTGGCAACCAAACGTGCCCTACGTTTTGTGGCTTATCGGCTATTTGCCTTTCTTTGTGTCCGCAACTCTTGCGCACGATGGAAGCAAACGCGTCAAACTCATCACAATCGGCAGCATTTACTTTGTTGACATCGTTTTGCTTGCAGTTTTCGGAGGAATGGGCTGGCTGTAAAAAATTTTGCGACCTAACCGAAAATATTGGCTGCAGTCCAAAACGAAAGTAAATAAGAAAATAAAACGAAACTTTCAGTGGTAAAGACTGAAAAAGTTTCAAGCCAAAAGAACTATAAGAAATCGTAACTCAACAAATTAAAAGCCGCACCCGGGTGCGGCTTTGTTTTTGCTTTTTTCTATTGCTTTTGCTTTTTCTATTGTTTCTCTTGCCTGCCTTACAATCGCTTATTTTTTGAGTTTTTGCTCAAGGTAATCAACAAGCGTCGAAACGCCCTCTTTTATCTCGTCAAATGCGACGTCAAAATTGCCTGAATACCAAGGGTCTGCGATGTCGCGCGGCGAAATTGTAAAGTCCATCAAAAGCGCAATTTTATTATCTTCGTCGCCTCCGAACAATTTCTCCATTGCGCGGCGGTGCTTTTCTTCCATGCCGATAAACATATCGTATTTTTCATAATCAGACTTTTTAAGAACCGTCGCAAAATGGGGATAGTACGGCACTCCTTGCTCACGCAGTTTGAACAAAGCACGAGGATAAACGGGATTGCCCTCTTCCTCGTTGCTTATACCGCTGGACACAACTTCTACAAGCGTATCGAGCCCTCTTTTTTTCAGTTCGTCGGCGGCAATAAATTCCGCCATCGGCGAGCGGCAAATATTTCCAAGACACACAAAGTTAATTTTCATTATTTTCATCTCCCCTATCGGTCTTGCCATAAAAGTCTCAATCAACAAAGGTGTAAATTTCTTGCGAGTTCCTGCGCGTTTTTTCTCTAGGTGTATCTTTTGCGGGAACACCCACGCTCAACACCAAATGCACAGGGCGAGCGTCGTCTTTTTCTATGCAGCAGACGGATTTTACTATTTCCGCGTCAAAAACTCCCAATATACAAGTGCCAAGCCCAATCGAGGTCGCGGCAAGAGTCATATTTGCAACGGCTATGCCGATATCGTATGAGGAAAAATCTCTTTTTGGCACGATTTTTTTCAACGCTTCGGGATAGGCCGGTGTTTCTCCCACCACAACTATAAACGCCTGAGCGCCGTCGGTAAATTTGTTGCGTCCGTATGCTTGCACGGCCTTTTTCATTTCGCGCAGTTTGTCACCACGCACGACGAAAAAATGCCAAGGTTGCGTGTTGCACGCAGACGGAGCGAGCCTGCCCGCTTCCAAAATGTAATTCAACTGTTCCGAACTTATCTGGACGTCGGCGTAATCACGGCAACTTTCTCTTGTGTTTATCAGCGTTAAAAAGTCCATCTGCCCTCCACATAAACTCTTTTTTGTAATTATACAACGGAGGCGAAGTCGCCGTCAATACCTCCAAGTCAGTACAAGTGTATGAATTTTCAGCGAATATGTGCGTTTAAATATAATTTGCCAAAATTTTCAAGTCACGATTTTTCTGCGTTAAAAAATAAAAGA
This sequence comes from uncultured Bacteroidaceae bacterium, assembly GCA_964368715.1. Classification (GTDB taxonomy): domain Bacteria; phylum Bacillota; class Clostridia; order Christensenellales; family CAG-917; genus RGIG4097. The sequence continues at coordinate 17,111 of CAYJCS010000005.1, forward strand.
AAACCTCTATAATCTTGACCTAAAAAGCGTCCAAGGGAAAATAAAAAACTAGTATCTTGACTAACTCGTATTATACATATATAATACTCCTTATGAGCATTTTCGACAGTAGGTTGACGATAGAGGCCGCCGCGGCAAGCGGTACCGAAATCGTACTAAAGCGTGAGTTGACGGATTTAGGATATACCCCAAGCGGCGCAAACTACGGCAGAATATGTTTTGAGGGAGAGTGGCGTGACGTTTTGCGCTCCAATATGTTTTTAAGAACGGCAGGCAGAGTCCGTGTCGTACTTGCGGAATTTACCGCGCTCTCCTTTGACGAATTGTTTGAAAACACCCTAGCGGTTGATTGGAGCGAAGTGCTACCTATAGACGCATCGGTGGTCGTCACCGCAAAGAGTGTAAAAAGCCGGCTGTTTGCTCTAAGCAGCATACAAAGCATAGTAAAAAAGGCAATAATGTCCGGTTTGGGCGCCTCTTACAAGGTTTCGCGGCTTTTGGAAAACGGTGCCGAGTACAGCGTTGAAGCCGCCATATATGAAAACGTAGTGAGGCTGACACTTGACACTTCGGGGCAAGGACTTCACAAGCGCGGATACCGCACGTACCTTGGCGAAGCGCCTATAAGAGAAACGCTTGCCGCCGCCATAATCAAACTATCTGTGTGGAAACCCGACCGCCCTTTCCTGGACGTATTCTGCGGCAGCGGAACGATACCCATTGAGGCCGCGCTTATCGGTCTTAACATTGCGCCCGGCATGCAAAGGAAATTCGCTTGTGAGAATTTTACCAACGCACCGTCATTAAGAGACAGCGTGCAGGATGAAGCGGAAAATCTTATTGACCGAGACCGTCAACTGAGAATAAGCGGATTCGACATCAACCCCGACGCCATAAAACTGGCACTGAAACACGCGGACAAAGCGGGCGTGCGCGACAAGATTCATCTGCAAGTGAGCGATATGCGAGCCGTTTCGTCGCGTTACGCACACGGGGTGCTAATTTCAAATCCTCCCTACGGCGAAAGGCTTTTAACTGAAGACGAGTTGAAAGTTTTGTACGAAGACTTCGGAGTCATGTTTGGTTCGCTTGAAGAATGGTGCGCCTACGTCATTACATCTTTTGTAGGTTTTGAAAAATACTTCGGAAGACGCGCGGACAAAACCAGAAAACTCTACAACTCCGAACTGGAATGCAACCTATACCAATACCTCGGCGCAAAAACCGAAAAAAGCAGATAAATGAGAGCGTTAATACAAAGGACATTTAAGTCCGCTCTATACGTGGACGGGCAAAAGATAAGCGAAATTCCATCCGGATTGACCATATTTCTTGGCGTGGAAAAAGGCGACACCGAAGAACAAGCGGAATATTTTGCAAAAAAGATGGTAAAACTGCGCGTGTTCCGCGACTCTAACGACAAAATGAACCTCAACATAAAACAAGCGGGCGGCGAAATTCTGCTTGTGTCGCAGTTTTCTTTGGCCGGCACCTTGGGCAAAGGCACGGGCAACCGTCCTGACTTCGGTCACGCAGAAGATCCTGAGCGCGCAAAATACTTGTATGAGTACATCACGGAGAAAATCCGCTTTGAGGGCGTAACCGTGAAAAATGGAGTATTCGGCGCCCATATGTATATCGAACAACAGCAAGACGGCCCGCTAAGTTTTGTGTTTGAGTGTTAACAGCTGTTGTTCGCAAGGCACATCCAGTAACGACTCAGGGGTCCCCGCAAAAACAGGCGAAGCAGATTTTGTGGGGTTGACTGACGGCCC
>CAYJCS010000005.1:18985-20407 GCA_964368715.1 uncultured Bacteroidaceae bacterium
CAGGGGTCCCCGCAAAAACAGGCGAAGCAGATTTTGTGGGGTTGACTGACGGCCCACTAAGTTTTGTGTTTGAGTGTTAACAGCTGTTGCTAGTAAATGATGAAAATAGTTTTAGGGAAGTTGCTTTGATGAAAGCAATTTGAACCGAAACACATAATAAAGAAGTAAAAACCGTAAAGGGAGAATAATTATGGCAAAAAAAACAAAGTTTCTCGAGCCGGGCAGATTGTCTTCACGCAATTTGTGGGGCTATTCAATGGGCGGCATCGGCCGTGACATGGCGTATCAGCTGATAAACACTTATATTTTGATATTCGTCCTGTTTGCAAAAAGCCTTACCACCGCTCAATTCGCAACAATAAGCGCGGTTATGATAGGTTGCCGCATCTTCGACGGCTTAAATGACCCGTTTATGGGCACTCTGGTGGAGAGAACGCGTACCAAAATCGGCAAATTCAAGCCTTGGATAATTGCCGGCGCATTAACAAACGTTGCCGTCATTATGGCTCTGTTCTGGGTGCCTCTTTATGGTAACAATTATGTTATTTTCTTCTCATTCGGATATCTTCTGTGGGGAATTACCTATACTATGAACGACATCTCTTACTGGGGAATGTTGCCTTCGTTAACTTCAAACGAGCAAGACAGAAACAATCTATCCACGCTTGCAAACGTGGGAGCGGGAGCTGGCGCAGCACTTGCAATGCTTGCCATACCCACCCTTACGGGCGGCGGTAGCTTGCAAATCGGCGGCAATGCAATCACGGCATACGGCGTTATATCGGCAATCGTTTGCATAGTGTTCGTTGCTTGTCAGTTTATGACCTGCTTTGTTGTAAAAGAAAAGCCTCTGCCGGAAAAAGGTAGTGCAGCGGATACGGAAAAGACAACAATCAAAGGAATGTTCCAAGTTATTTTCAAAAACGACCAATTGCTGATTACTGCCGGTTCAATGCTTCTATATAACATAGGCAGCGCGATAATGAACGGGCTTTCAATGTATTTGATTTACTTCCGTTACGGTTATCAAGGCACGCTCGTCACGGTCTTTACCGTTCTAGCAGGCGTGACTGCGGCTTTCATGGTTTTCTACCCTCTGCTAGTCAAAAAATTCACTCGCAAACAAATCTCCATTATTTCACTCATATTGATTTTGGTGGGCTATACCCTGCTGCTTGTGATTGGACTTGCGATACCCAGCACCGCTCTTGGCGCATTTACTGTCGGCGGTCTCACCATTCCTTGGACTTTTGTTTTGCTCGCATTTAGCGGTACGTTTGCGTCCTGCGGACACGTATTCTTCTATATGGTGCTCACCATTTCCATCTCCAACACAGTTGAATACAACGAACTTAAGACCGGAAAACGTCAAGAAGGTATTATCTTTGCTCTGCGTCCTCTTATGGCAAAACTCGGCAGCGC
>CAYJCS010000006.1:0-20248 GCA_964368715.1 uncultured Bacteroidaceae bacterium
AAATGAGTTCTATAATATCATGCCTTTTAGTAACATACATTCTGTTCTAAAAAATGGGATACTATGCTTTGAAGAAGCTAAAAATATGGAACACACTTCAGTTGCAGACAAAGAAGTTCAAGCTAGAAGAGATGAGATTCGTATTCCCAACGGGGATAAACTTCATGCTTATGCAAACTCGTACTTTGATGCAAGAAACCCAATGATGTATAAATTGAAAGAGCAATATGAAACAATGTGCGTGTTAAGAATTAGTTCAGACATATTAGACATTAAAAACGCCATAGTGTCCGATAAAAACGCTGCATGTGGGTTTGTACGATTCTATATCCCAATAGATGGCATAAATAAATTAGACTATGATACAATTTTTTGCGAATGTTGGTTAGATAAAGATGAATATGAACAGAAACGAAAAAAATATACTAAATGTGCAGAGGTTTTAATTCCAAAGATAATTAGCATTGACCATATAATCGGAGCATATGTTGCTAATGATTTAGTAAAACTAAGATTAACTAGCCTTGGTTTTGGCTTGCCAATAGACCTTAATCCCAAAATGTTTTTTAAGGGGTAGAGAATGAAAATTTTAGTAGGAAACTTACTTGATAGTAAGGCAACAACACTAGTCAATACTGTTAATTGCGTGGGAATAATGGGAAAAGGTATTGCGCTTTCTTTCAAGGAAAAATACCCATACATGTACAAGGAATATGTTGACATGTGCAAAAATCATCAGGTTAAGCCTGGTATACCATTTTTATATCAAGATTTAACCGGAGTATCAATATTGAATTTTCCCACAAAAGACCACTGGAAGTCTCCATCAAAACTTTCTTATATAATAAGTGGATTATCATGGTTTAGCGAAAATTATGCTCTATTAGGAATTACTAGTATAGCATTCCCTCCTCTTGGTTGTGGGAATGGAGGACTATCTTGGAAGACGGTAGGTCCTATAATGTACGAGCAATTAAATTCTTTACCGATAGAAGTAGAAATATTTGCACCTTACGGTACAAAGCCAGAAGAATTAACTGAGAGATTTCTGTCTAATAATACGATTCACCAAGCAAAAGATATTATTGGGAATAAGAATATAAAATTTAATCAGAAATGGTTGCTAATTTTATCTGTTGTAAAAAAATTAAATGGCAATAAATATTCCTTGCATGTAGGACGTACTATTTTTCAAAAAATTTGCTACGTTCTGACTTGTCAAGGAGTTGACACGGGCTTTGTTTTTCAAAAAGGTAGCTACGGCCCATACGCACCTCAAGTAAAAGAGGCGATTAATATATTATCAAATGCCAATTTAATGATCGAAGAACAGCACGGACAAATGATAACCGTAGAACTCACTAATAGCTTTAAGTTAGATGAGAGCTTATTTACAAATGATGAACTACTCGCGGTTGAAAAAACATATGATTTGTTTAGCCGTATAACGTGCACCGAACAAGCTGAAATGGTAGCAACTATATTATACGCTTATGAGGTGTTACGCAAGGAAACGTCCATTGTTAAAGATATTGAATTATATAATTATATTTGCGAATGGAAACCACGTTGGAAAGTGGAAAAAACTAATGAAGTAATTAGTACTATACAGCACTTGGCGATTCTTCAATGGATAGGTATAAAGTGTACTTTCAAGGATATTGATGAATAATTGGCATCATTCGCGAAAAATCTGACTTTGTTCTATTATGCGAAATGCCAAAAAAATAAATTATGTTTTCATTTCGCACCATACACACTTTTAATAAAAAACACAAGCGACGCGCTTGTGTTTTTTTGCTGATGCAATTATTGGAAAGTGCAGAAAAATTCTTGATGGAATTTTGAAATTCCAAATATTTTTTTAAATATCAAGTTTTCATACTTTTTTCAAGTTTCTTGCTTTTTGGATTGTTGAATTTCAAAGCGCGCATGGCGTTTAGGACGGCGAGGACGGTTACGCCAACGTCGGCGAAGACGGCCAGCCACATATCTGCAATCCCGAAGGCGCCTAGAGCCAGCACAACAAATTTTACCACAAGAGCGAAGATTATGTTTTCATATACCAAGCGCATGGTTTTTCTGGATATAGAGACGGCTTCTGCGACCTTTGACGGTTTGTCGTCCATAAGCACGACGTCTGCCGCTTCGATTGCCGCATCACTGCCCATTGCGCCCATAGCTATGCCAATATCGGCACGCATAAGCACAGGTGCATCGTTTATCCCGTCGCCGACAAAAGCAACCTTATTCTTGTCGGAAATCAGTTTTTCAACCTCTTCCACTTTCATCGCAGGGAGCAATTCGGCGTGAATTTCGTCCAAAGGTAAGTTTTTGCATACACTGTCTGCCGCTTTTAATGTATCGCCCGTAAGCATCACCGTCTTTTTTATGCCGAGTTTTTTAAGATTTAAAAGAGCCTGTTCGGAATCCGATTTCAAAACATCCGAAATGACGATATGACCAAGATATTCGTTTTCGTAAGCAACGTGAACAACCGTGCCTTCCAAATGACATTGATGATAGTCGGCGTGGATTTTTTCCATAAGTTTGTCGTTCCCGACATATACAGTTTTTCCGTCAACAGCAGCGCTCACGCCATACCCTGCCGTCTCTTCAATATCACTGGCGCGCGAAAGGTCTAGGTGTCCACTGTGTGCGGCGGCAAGCGCGATAGACTCCGCTATTGGATGAGTGGAATAACTTTCAGCAAGAGCGGCAATATCCAGCAGTTCCGCTTCCGACATTTCTTTCGGATGCACGGCAGTTACTTTGAAACTGCCCTCGGTCAAGGTGCCGGTTTTGTCAAACACCACCGTATCAACTTTTGATAACATTTCAAGATAATTTGCGCCTTTTATCAAAATCCCGCGGCGAGATGCTCCGCCGATGCCGCCGAAAAACGACAGCGGAACGGAAATCACAAGCGCACAAGGACACGATACCACCAAAAATACAAGCGCACGTTTTATCCATTCAGTCCAAACAGCGCCATCGGTTATGCCGATAAACAGAGGCGGTAAAAGGGCTAGCAAAACAGCACTAATCACAACCGCCGGGGTGTAATATTTTGCAAATTTCGAAATGAAGTTTTCACTTTTGGATTTTTTCTTTTGAGAGTTTTCTACCAAATCCAAAATTTTGGACACGGTGCTTTCGCCGTAGGTGCCGCTTGTTTGGATTTCTATAAGTCCGCTTAGGTTTACACTGCCGCTCACCACGCTGTCGCCAACGCCTTTATCGAGCGGCACGCTTTCACCCGTGAGCGCCGAGGTGTCAACAGAAGTGAAACCTTTTGTAATGACACCGTCCAACGCTATTTTTTCGCCCGCTCTAACGATTATCATTTCACCCACAGCAACATCTTCGGGGCTTGATTCAACCTCTTTGCCGTCGCGGATGACTACGGCGCTGTCGGGGCGAATATTCATAAGCAAGGCTATTGACTTTCGGCTTTTGCCGACGGCTATACTTTGAATAAGTTCTCCCGTTTGGTAAAAAAGCATAACCATAACAGCCTCGGGATAATCCGCAATGGCAAATGCACCCACGGTGGCAAGTGACATCAAAAAATTCTCGTCAAACACGTGTCCGTGAAAAATATTCTTCAAAGCGTCACAAATTACGTCGTAGCCTATAACCATATAAGGAACCATATAGAGAAGCAGAGTTGCCCACCAAATATTTATAGGGCAAAACCTCGCCGCTAAAAAAACGGAAAGAGTCAATGCACCCGATAACGCTATGCGTATTAAAATTGTTTTTTGTTCTTTGTCCATTTTTCTCATTCCGTCAAGTGTTCGTAGCCCTGCCCTATAATGGTCTTTACGTGATCATCGGCAAGAAAATAATATATGGTTTTGCCGTCGCGTCTGTTTGCAACAAGGTTGCCGTCTTTGAGAGTTCTTAACTGATGCGAAATTGCCGATTGCGTCATTTGCAAAAGTTCCGCAATGGCACAGACGCACATTTCCGATTCAAATAGTAAGTACAAAATTTTCATTCGAGTCGAGTCACCGAACAGTTTGAACAAATCCGACAATCCCACCAAAATTTTGTCTTCGGGCATTTCTTCCTTTACTTTTTTCAACAAACAATCGTGATTGTGCGGCATCTTGTCCTCCCCGCCGTATATAGGCGTAACTTACTGATAATTTTAACATATGAGCGTCTATTCATATGTTAGTCTATTCATATGTTGTTGTCAAGTATTTTGTTAAAAAAGCGCAGAACTATGTCTGCGCCTAAAAAGACAGTCAAAAGTTTCGTCTCTTTATTACTCCGCTTTGTGCATCAAAAACAAACCCGTTTCTTCGTCGTACCGTCTAAACAGCGGCGCATCAAAGAGGCTCATAAAAATTTCAGCTGTTGCGCTTATTACGGCTTTGTTCAAGTGCCCTGCATAAACCCCATTTTCGCCGCCAAGTACGGCGTGAAGATGCAGATAGGGTTCTCCGTCCCTTGAGGATATGTTGCCTGTTAGAGAGGCGATTTCCATGTCACCCGAATAGGTCTTTTTGACATACTTTTTCTCTTTTGTTTCAAGCATACCAAGTTCTGCGCTATCCGTCGCACCCAATCCCGAAAGACTTGCCGCATTTATTTTTTCTGATTTTGCCAGTTCCATAAGCGCAGTCAATACCTCTTCGCCCTTTTGCAGCCTTAATGCAATTTGATTTTTGCTTTTTATATATTCCATATTGCCTCCCAAACTTCGCTATTTATCTGTCTCTTTTTTTGTCTGATAAATTGTAGCATATCATCATTTCATTTTCAAGAACGGCAAATATTTTTTGCCTTAATTTCTGCAAGTTCAAGTTTTTTTATTAATATCTATAAGCTCATGCAAAAAGGTTAGCGTTGACACTCTACTCGCGTGCGCGTATAATCTTAATAAAGTAGCGCGCATATACTCGCGCCGCCGCGTTAATTTTTTATTAAGTCTGAAGTGAAAAAAGAGGGATTATGAAGATTGATTTGAAGGGGAAATGGCAGTTCTGTCAGTGCGAAGGCGGCGAAATGCTATGCGGTAACGTGCCTTCTTCAAATATTTCCGATTTGTTGAATCTTGGTTTAATCCCAAACCCTTTTGAAAAAACTTACGAAAACGAAGTTTCCGTAATCTGCGATAAAGACTGGATTTATTCAAGATCATTTTTTGTTGAAAACAAACTCCAAAATTGCGATAAAGTGTTTTTATTTTGCGCCCAACTTGACACTGTCTGCGACGTAAATATAAACGGGAAATTTGTGGCACATTCCAAAAACTGTCATCTACCTTTGCGCGTCGAAGTAAAGGAATTTTTGCGTTCAGGCGAAAACGAAATCACCATAAAATTTTACTCCCCAGTTAATTACGTCACCGACAAATATAACGAATGCCCCACTCCGCCAAACTCCAACGGTAGAAGCGGCGTGGCGCATATAAGAAAACCGCAGTGCCATTTCGGTTGGGACTGGGGTCCCGTTCTTCCTGTTTCGGGCATAAGCGGCGACATCTATCTTGAAGGCGTAATCGGTGCGGAAATAAGCGATTTGACAATTAAACAAAATCATAAAGCCGACGGTTCAGTCACACTCACGCTTTGTGCCGAAACTCAATTTTACAGCAACGCTTCGGCAGAGGTTGAATTTGTTGTTACCTTCCCTGACGGACAATCTGTCACGTTAGCAGGAACACCGACAAGCAAGCGCAAAGTCGCAGAAACTGTGTTTTATGCTGCTGAAACCGTCATATTAAATCCCGAATTGTGGTGGACGAAAGAATTGTCCTGCAAAGATATACAACCTCTGTACGAGGTCAAAGCCGTGCTTAAAGTCTGCGGGGGCGAAGTGTCGCAAAAGAGTAAAAAAATCGGACTGCGCACGCTGACACTGGATAGATCCGCCGACCGCCACGGCGAAAATTTTTGTTTTGTGCTAAACGGTAAAAAGATATTTTGCAAGGGCGCTAACTACATACCCCCCGACAGTCTTATCACGCGTGTAAGCGACAGCGACTACCGTGAGTTGATTGATGCCGCAGTTTTTTCCAATATGAATATGCTCCGCATTTGGGGAGGCGGATATTACGCGCCCGATGCCTTGCTTTACGAATGCGACAAAAGAGGCATCCTCATTTGGCAAGACTTCACTTATGCCTGTCAAGCGTACCCGCACTTTGATGACGAGTTTAAAAATTTGACGGAAAACGAGGCGCGCAGTCAAATAAAACGTATGCGCTCCCACCCCTCGCTTGCGCTTTGGTGCGGCAACAACGAAATCGAGCAGATGTCCAGCCTTTGGTTTTATGCTTTTAAATACATAGAGTGGACAAAAAAATATTTCCACGAAATACTGCCTGCCGTTTTGAAAGAAGAAGACGAAAGACCGTATATTCCCTCCTCCCCCGTCGGCGTGTCCTACAAAAAAGGCGTTTTTGCTGACAACGTCGGCGATACGCATCTATGGGCAGTATGGCACGGACTCCAGCCGCTTTCGTATTATTCAAGTCGCTATACGCGCTTTTGCAGCGAGTTCGGTTTTGAAAGTTTGCCGTCCATGAAAACCTTGCGCTATTTTGCCGACGAAAAGGACTTCGACTTGAATTCCGAAGTTTTTCTTGCGCACCAAAAATGCAACAGCGGCAATATGAAAATGCAGTATTACGCTCTTGAAAGATTTCATCTTCCCTCAAGATTTTCAGATTACGTTTATCTGTCGCAATATTGTCAATCGGAATGTGTGCGTGACGCTACGGAACATTGGAGACGTAACAAAGGACGCTGCAACGGCTCGCTATACTGGCAACTCAACGACTGCTGGCCTGTGTGTTCGTGGTCTAGCATGGATTATTTCAAACGCTACAAAATGCTGCAGTATACCGCTCGCAGATTCTTTGCTCCAATTGCTGTTAGCATAAAGCGGACAAAGAACGCTTTCGGTGTTTATACTTTAAACGACACTCTTGAAACTTTTGATTGCGAAACGATTTTTAAAGTTTGTAATTACAGCGGTAAAGTGCTTTTTGAAGAAAATCACGCTTCAAAATCTAACGCAGAGCAAAGCGAATTGCAAATAGAAGTATCGGCAAAAAAAATCAAGTCCGCAATAAAGCACGAAAACTGTTATGCTGTTGCAACTTTATATCGCAACGGCGCCGAAATTTCACGTTCCGTTCTTCTTTTGAAAAAAGAAAAACAAGCAAATTTGCCTGTTCCAAAGATAAAAAAGGAAATCAGTTTCAGCAATGGAACATTGACAATCGTGCTTTCGTCGGACGTGTACGCGCATACGGTGTGGCTGAATTCAGATTTTTCGGACGAACATTTTTCGGACAACTGTTTTGACATTCTGCCCGGAGAAAAAATCACCGTCATTCTGCCCTGCCAGACACCGCCCGAAAATCTCGACTGCGCTGTGGACGTTTTCAACGCTGCAGAATTGACAAGAGCACACGGCGCGCTGTATGAACTTATATTCAAATTGAAAGTTATGCTCCGCCCAATGAATTTTGCAAACATTCTCGTTTACAAATTCGGAGCAAAAAATTTAGGCAAAAAAACATTGGTGAAACTTAAAAAAAGGAGTCAAAATGAATAAACTTATCTGCATGGGCGACTGTGTCATAGATTTTTTGCCCATTGCCCCTAAATCGCTGACCTATATGGCAAAGATGGGCGGCGCGCCTGCTAACGTGTGCGTTGCTGTTGCAAAACTCGGCGCACCCGCATATTATCTTGGCAAACTTGCCGCTGACAATTTCGGAGCGTTTTTAGCAAGCGAAATGCGCTTATACGGAGTGTGTACCGACGCTGTTGTGATTGACAAAAATTTTAAGACAGGGCTTGTATTTATCGATCAATACGAAAACGGCGACAGAGAATTTTTCTGTTATCGAGACGCGCCCGCCGATGCTAATCTGCATCCCGAAGAGGTGGACGAAAATCTTTTTGAAAACGGCGACATTTTACATTTTTGCTCCATATCGCTTGCGGAAAGTCCGACTAAACACGCGCATGAGCGCGCAATAAAAATCGCAAAAGAAAAGGGCGTAACTGTCAGTTTTGACGTCAATGCAAGATATAAATTTTGGAGAGATATCAATGTACTTAAAAAAACCATAATCGATTTTTTGCCGTTCGCGGATTTTGTGAAAGTTACTGACGACGAACTAAACTTCATTACGTCTGTAACCGATGAGAAAAAAGCGGTTGAAAAACTTTTTGAAATTGCCGCAAATGCAAAACTTCTTTTTGTCACAAAAGGCTCAAAGGGTTCCTCCGTGTACGACAGAAATTTGAACAGTCTGCACTATCCGGCAAAAGGCGACGTAGTTGTGGACACTACCGGAGCGGGCGACTGCTACGTGGGAAGCATAATTTACAAACTTTTGAAAAATGAGGCCGACTTGACTCTTCAAGGCATTGCCGATGCGGCGGAATTTGCCGTTGCGGCATGCGCATTCGTCATTTCTGAAAAGGGAGCCGCTTCCGCCATGCCAACACTCGACAAAGTGAACGCTCTGCTGAATGCAAAAGCGTAAATATAAGCATTGATTTGCTCATAAACATGGCAAAGTAAATATTTAGCGGCATAAAGCTTGTGGCATATTGTGGACGTAACTAAGCAAACATTCAAATACCTTCAGCCCAAAGTTGGCGGTTAATTGATAATAAGATAACGATACACAAAAAACAGACAATCAAACAAATTATAAGCACAAGATAGGGAGAAATTATGAATGCTTTCAAGAAGACACTGACATGGTCGTTTCCGGCTACATACACGCAAAAGGGCGATTACACCTCAAAAGAGGGCGCCTTTTACCTTGTCGGTATGTTTGGACAAAACCTTATTTACACAATTATCGGCGCGGCTCTGTCGATGTTCTATTCCGACGTTGTCGGTGTCGATATTGCAATAGTCGGTTACGTTCTTCTTGCCTGCCGCGTGTGGGACGCCGCCAACGACCCTATTATGGGCGTCATTATGGAAAAGACGAAATCCTCTTTCGGAAAATGCCGCCCGTGGCTTAAATACATACCCGTTCCTATTGCCATTGTCACTACTCTGTTGTTTTTGCCTATCGGCAAATGGGCATTGTCAGCAAAAATTGCGTATTTTGTCATTATGTACTTTTTGTGGTCACCCACCTATACTATGGGAGATATCCCACTTTGGAGTCTGCCCTCACGTATGGTTCCCGACGAGCGCAAACGCACCAAACTTATTTCTGCGGCAAGAATTGTCGGAAGTCTCGCAGGCGTTCTGACCGCCGTTTATGCGCCTATTAAAAATGCCCTTGGCAAAATGAATTTGGGCATATTCGAAAACGTAGGACTTGCCAACTATGAAGGCTATTTTTCTCAAGAACAGGGCTATTTTCTCGCAACGCTTATCCTTTGTGTTCTGGGTGCTATCCTCTTTAAATTTATATTCCCAAATGTGCGCGAGCGAGTAACCACTTATGATTCAAAACCCGTAACTTTCAAAGAGTCTTTCAAAATGATTGGCAAGAACAAACCCTTTTTGCGTATGTTTCTCTCCGGCGTGCTTGGCTGCACGAAAACCCTTTTGCTCACAGCCGGAATGTATTTTTGCAAGTGGGTTATGGGCGACGGTTACGAGGGCGTTTGGGTTATTATTCTAGGCGCGCCGTTCCTTATCGGAATGCTTTCATCTATCGCGCTGACCCCTGCTATCGGCGCAAAACTTACCAAAAAGAAACTTTATATTGTGTCGTCGTATTTGGCGGCAGTTCCTATGCTGATTCTTTTCTTTGTAGGATTTAAAAATCTTGACCAGTTGCACGGCGCAGGCTATATGGCTGTGATGTTGCTTTGTCTTTTGGTCTATGGCTTCTTGACCGGGTTTACAACGGCATTGCAGCCGATTATGATTGCAGACAGCGTTGACTGGCTGGAATTCAAGCGCGGACAACGCGGAGACGGCGTGTTTGCGTCCGGTCTTACGTTTATTGCAAAACTTACTTCCGGTATCGCCATTGTTATTTCCAACGCATTGCTTGGCACAGTTGCTTATACAGAAACGATAAACGCACTTAACGAGCAAATAAAGATAGCAACCGACGCGGGTACGGTGTACAAGTTGAATTTTGCAATCACCTACCCCGAAATTACATTTATGATGTTTGTGCTTATCACAATCGTACCGGCGATAGGCTGTGTGTTGCAGGCGTTGCCTGTTCACCATTATGAATTTGACGATAATCAACTTGAAAGCATGCGCGAAGCCAACTCCATACGTCGCAGACTTGTTGAGGCTGAAACCGCTCTTGATTTTATGAAGGCTGAGCAAAAAGACTGAATAATTGAATTACTATACGAATAATAAAAAGCAAAACCCCGAATTTTCGGGGTTTTCTTTTTCTTTAAATTATAGATTTCATTTCTTTACTCTGTTTATTTCAGTTGTATTATTTAAATTTTTTCTTCAAGTTTTTCCGTGTTTTAATTATTTCAGCAAAACGGTTTTTATTTCGTACGGCTCAAAGTCTAGCTCCAAGCCTGTTTCGGATTGAGGATTTTCGAGCATATCGCACAGATACATTTTTTTATAAGGCAATGACGAAACAAATTTTGCAGAGGTGTTTTTGCCCTCGTTTTCATAAATCCTTAGCACTATGCCCTTTCCGTTTTCTGCGGGCTTTATGGTTTCGGTCACTATATTGCGCTTGTCAAAGGTCGCCGCACTTTCAGTCTTAACGTCGCCGTTCATGACTACCGGCGGGAAATTGATAATATAAGACCACTTTGGCACTTCGGCATCAAAACAGCCACCAAGGTGCGGATAATATCCATAACGGAAATGATGTTTGCCACGGTCGGCTTTATCGTCGGGATATAGCGTGGAGCGCAAAAGGTTGAGGCTCATAAGTCCGTCTTTGACTCTGAATCCGTATTTGGTGCAAGACAAAATCGCCGCGCCTGCATCTTTACTTGACACGTCGGCGAACTTGTGAGCGGCAACTTCAAACTGCGCCCATTCTTGCTCGGTCTTTGTGGAGGTGCTTCGCTCAATATTTCCAAATTGAATATCAAATGTGGCTTTGTCGCTAAAATCAGATGGGATAAAATCCGCGCGGAGCATTTTGTTTGTTTCGTGCCATTCTACGTCGGTGACAAATTCAAGATAGGGTTTATTAAATCCCAATATGACCTTTTGCGTAAGTTTTGATTTTCCGTAAGACATATCAAAACTCATAATCGCGTCCGCTCCGTCTATGTACGCTTTGCGGCTGGTTGATTTAAATTTCCACTTGGGGCAGTTGGGATATTCGATGTCAATATCCCATGCGTTATAAAACGTCTTTTTGTCGGTATAGACGGTTAAACGGTTCAAATAATCACCGTTAAATTCCTTTCCTGTCGCTTTATCAACAAGGCTGACTATTTCTCCTTCTGGTGAAAACTCGACTTTCAACAAGTCGTTTTCAATGCAGTTTTCTTCGACTTTAAGTCCGTCAAGCTTTTCTTTTTGAGGTGTTAGCGGTGCGGCGGAATAAGGAGCGGCGGCAAAGGCATACCAGTCATTTCCGCTCTTTATATATTCGCTTCTAGGATACGGCGAGGTGTTAAACGCGCTAAGTCCAATACTTGAGCCGAGTGCAGAAAGCGCAACGTTCTGCTCCTTCTCCAAATCGCTTACCATTTCTTTTCCGCGCGGAATTATCTCATCATACACTCGCTTTATGCAAGAGCCTGGCAAAATGTCGTGGAATTGATATAGCATGGTTTCGTGCCAAATTTTGTCAATCTTTTCTTTGGGAAATTTGTATCCCGTTTTAAGCGCGACAGAAGAAATTGCCTCATAGTTGTGAAGTGCGTTTTCTAAATAACGATTGCTCTGCTTAACGTCGGCGTGAGTCGTAAGAGTGCCTTGATGTTTTTCAAGATACAATTCGCCCTTATAACGATTCAGTTTGTCACGGTGCTTCCCCAGTTCGTCAAAGAGCGGTTGAGCCGCGCCCATTTTGACTTTGGGAACTCCTTCTAAATTTGCGGAGCGTTTTGCAACTTCGATATTAAATTCGCAAGGACCGCCGCCGCCGTCGCCTGCGCCGTAGCACATAAGTGCCGTGCCGATTTCGGGACACTTCTTTTTGTGGTTACGGTACATATCCATCATTGACGTGGGAGCCATAGTACTGCTGTATGAGTTTGCAGGGAGCAGATGCGTAATTACGCTGTCGCTGTGCAAGCCCTCCCAAATAAACGTTTCGTACGGGAAATTGGTGTAATTGTTCCAAGACAGTTTTTGCGTCATAAAATAGTGCATGCCGCACTTTGCGATTATTTGCGGAAGAGTTGCGGAATATCCGAAAACGTCCGGTAGCCAACAGTTGTCTATGTCGGCGCCAAACTCTTCTTTCCAAAAGCGCAGTCCGTATACAAACTGTCTGACAAGCGATTCCGCGCCGGTTATGTTGGTGTCACATTCAACCCACATACCGCCCTGCGGTTCGAATTGCCCTCTTATGTATGCTTCTTTAAGTCTAGCAAAAAGTTCCGGGCGGAGTTCTTTCATCCATAAAAACTCCTGCGGTTGGCTTGCGCCGTAGACGTACTCGGGATAACGCTCCATATTGCTTAGAGCACTTGCCAAGGTTCTCGCCGCTTTGCGCTTTGTTTCTCTTATCGGCCAAAGCCATCCTAAATCCAAATGTGAATGACCGACTGCCGTAACCGTCAAATCATTGTTTGAAGGAGTTGCGAGAATGGGAGCAAGCACGGCGCGCGCACCCTCGATGTCGCGCTTTAAGAATTTCATATAGGATTTTGAAAGTGCTTTTGTGACTTCGGCTTTTCTTTCGCCTCTGAAAATCCTGCGCGCAAAAACGAGAGTAATATAATCAAAATACAAATCCGCTATGTCTTTATGGTAAACTGCCAAATCGGCACGCAAAAATTTGCCCGACAAATAGTCATAACCTTGCACACCGTTATAGCCGCCCTCTAGCCACAGTTCCAAATCTTTGCTTTGGTCGTCAGGCAAATGCAGCAGTGTCTTCCCGTTTGTAATGTTGAAAAATTCCGCCAAATTTGCAACGCTCAAAGGATTTGAAATCCCTCGAAGAGCAACGTTGTCATTGTCACAAAATAAACCTTCCGCGCGGATATTTGCAATCACGGCGAGAGGCTTATTTAAATATCCGTCCGGGATTTGAGCGTTGAAATGGAACCAACAGCAATCAAACAGTTTGCCCCAACTTTTACCCCTGCGTATAGGATTCAGTCCTTCCGCCTTTTTGTCAAAAGGTACAGGTTCTTTTGCCACAACGACTTTCGCTTCAAGCGGCATAATAGTGTCAAAAATGGCGTGCCTGATGCTAAATGCGTGAGAAACAAGCATAGGTTGAGTCAGTACTTTCAAATCTTCAATCAGCTCCATAATTTCCCCCTAAAAAACATTGCATTAAAGTTTAATAATAAAAACGGGTATCGGCGGATCCTTTTTCCAGTTATAAAAAGTGGTTACAAGCACTTGATACATGCCGTCGTCCACCGCTTTGAAATAATCCAACAGGAAGTCGCGCTCTTCATAACCCGAATCGCCGCCGTAATAGAGCGTTATGCACATCAATCCGCCGCTTCTAAGCAAGGAAAGACCCGCTTCGATTGCTTTAACCGTGCTTTGCCAACGAGTGTTGATTTTGTGATCGCCGCCCGGTAGATACCCTAAATTGAAAACAATGCAGTCTATGCTTTCTTTGTCGGCGTATTTTGCCATATTTTCATGGTTGTCAACTATAAGATCGGCATGCAAACCCTTTGATTTTAAGAGCGAGGCTGTGCTATCTATGGCGCATTGTTGCAAGTCCATTGCCAATACTTTGCCACTATCTCCCACTTTTGAGCACAAAAAAGCAGTGTCATAGCCTCGGCCTGCCGTGGCATCAATGCAGACTGCTCCTTCGCCAATATAGCGAGATATAGTTTCGTGGACCAGTGTGAGTGCGTTCATAAACTACATTCCTTAATGGTATAGATGCGACTAAATTAAAGACTAGTCATAAATAGGTATGTCAAGTCCTATTGTATTTGTCTTTTCTATATAAAAAATTTACTTGTTCTGCCTTCCGTTTCATTTTTCGTTTAATAGCAAAGTGCGATATTTATTATAGCTGTTTTTACTGTACAACTTCATATTTCCAAGCAAAGTCGGCAGGATGTGCCGAATAACCGCCGCCGTCGCCGTTACGGTATTTGTAACAAGCAGAATCCGCTGCTACGTAAACGTAGTATTTGCCTGCCTCGCTGTCATAGTAAGTCGCCAAATCTTCGTTCATCGGTGCGGTTTCTACCACCTCTGCGTTATCAAGATACCAATAGTTGACCGCAACTCCGTTTAAGGTCACTGTACCGTCACTCGACGCCGATGTTGAGCCGTATGCCTCGTTTGTATAAATGCGAAGTTCTTGTATGCCGTCGGCAGAACCCGCTGTTTTGCCGTCACGCAGCCAAGACCTTGATACCGCAATCTTATTTCCCGCAAAAGCGATGCCTTGCACTTTCCCGCCGCTGACCGTGCCCGAAGTGTTGGAAGAATTATCGTGCCACAAAATATAATCCGGAGTTGCGCCGTCGATGCTTAGACCGGACAATGCAAAATTACTAAATCCGTTTTCACTGTCATAACCATATGCGCCGCTTTCGTTTAATATATATCCTACACTCCAACCGGTGTATTCCACGCCGTTATAGGTCGTCTTGTGGTTAGCCGATGTGGGATAATCGGTGCCGTATTCAAACTCACCAACCCAAAGCACACTTTGAGTGTCGTCAAAGGTACAATACGAGGCATTAACGGGAACCCTTATCTCTTCGTCGAAAGCAAGGCGATAGGTGGTGTCATTTGTGTCAGTAATCTTGCTTAAGGCCATTCTTAGTATTGCGTCACCTTTGGTTACAAACAAGTTTTTGGCCGTTACGGCAATTCCGCCTGCTTCGCCTTTATAATCGGTGCCGTCCACGTTGCTCAAAATTATCTCTTTGATGAACTTGCCCTTACAGCCGTTTGGTCCGTTTTGAGCCATATCCAAAATGAATATTACGCTGTTTGTATTGCCGGTCGGCGAACCGGAATAGCAAGGCACGGTTGAGCCGTCGAAAGTTCTCATACCGACGTAACCTGTGACGAACATCCAATTCAGAGTTTCGGAGTAATCTATGCCTTGTATTACTATATTTTCTTCGTCGGACAATCCCGGGATAATAAAGCCTTGAGATCCGCCCGCATAATAATCCGTATAATTTGCGATATTGTTTTCCGACGCCGTGTCACCGACAACGTTCTTTTGCGAATATATCAGTCCGTACTTTGCCGTGATAACCGTATCTTCCTCGACGACAAACGAATAGTTTAATGACGAACTCAAACTGTTTCCGCCTATCATCCAACTGTCAAAATTTTGACACTTCGCGTTTCGTGCCGTCGTATAAACGTTTGCGGTGCTGCCGCAGTCTAAATCTTTGCTTGTTGTATTGTCTGTGAATTTGCCGCCTACAACGCTGACAGAAAGAATGTGCGTTAAAATCACTGTGAACGTCATATTTTCTGTTACGTACATGACATAGTATGAGTAGGCATTTTCTGTATTTTGTATCACGTTACCGTCTGAATCAAGCCAATGATTAACTCGGTAGCTGCTCGGAACCGTAGGAGTAAGATTTGCATAATTTCCAACGTTGCGCAGCACAATGTAATCTTCGCCGACAAATTCCCCTGTGTAATTGTCCTTAAATTTGACCGTAATGGCATTGCTAACTGCAAAATGCGCGTATAAGTGGACGTTAACGGTAACGGTGAATGTATATGGTGTGACTGATGAAACCAGGTTGTTGCCTTCGGGGTCTGACGTCCATTTTTGGAATGATCTCGCCACCGTACTGACAGCACTTACCGTTGCCGATTCGCCTTCGGCATAATACGTTACCAAAACGTCGTCTTCATCGTCCCACCTAGAATTGTGGAGCGTTACGGAAAGCAGGTCTGAATACTCTGCTTCGAATTGCACCGATTCGCTCACAGTGAACGTATATTGTTGGACCGTCGATATCACAAGTCCGTTTACAAGCCACTGTTTAAAACTCTTCCCGGAAACAGTATTTGGTCTGAGAATGACGCTGTCGCCTGCCACAAACTTTCCTTGTGTGCCGATATCGTTACCATTGAACGACAGTGTGCCGTTGACCACGCTCACCGTGTATTCATCGTTAAAACTTGCATGCACAGTCGTATCTGCGCTAACCGTAAACGTATATTGTTCGTTTGTGCTTACCGTAATGCCGTCGATAAGCCACTCTTTGAAACGCTTATCGGACAAGGTATTTGGCCTGACAGTGACACTGTCGCCGGAGACAAACTTGCCTTGTGCGCCGACGTCGTTTCCATTGAATAAAATTGTGCCGTTAACTACGCTCACCGTATATTCACCAATGAAAATCGCATATAGCGTAGTATCCGCGCTAACAGTGAAAGTGTATGGGTTTGACTGCGATACAAGGTTATTCCCCGCCGCGTCAGAGGTCCATTTTGCAAACCGTTTCCCCTCGGGAACAACAACGCTTATGGTTATTTCTTCTCCGTACTCGACTCTCACAGGACTTGTTAATACTTCACCGTCGATTGTCAGTTGCGCATCGTGTACGGTGACTAAATAAAGCACCTCGAATGTTGCCGTGAGTGTTATGTCACCTTCCACTCTGAAAGTGTATTCTCTTTGACCGCTCACTTTCTCACTTCCGACAAACCAGCCTCTGAATAATCTGTTGTCTCCCGCTTCATCCGCGACAACCGTGACCAGAGAACCGACAGTCACCGATTCCGACGTTCCGCCGCCTTTAATTGTGCCGCCGACTGTTGTCACTGTGGCAATCGACTCGTACACTGCACTTAAAACCGTGTCTTCCCAAAGTTTGAACGTATAAGAGCCGTCCGTCGACAATAAACTTTCGTCAACAGGATCGCCGTCGATAATCCATTCTTTAAAGAGTTTGTCGGCAATGGTTTTCGGCGTTACCGTCACTTCGGTTCCGTAATCCACTACTTTTTCGCTGATAGTTGTATCGTCGTCAATGTAACCGTTGCCATCGGTCACAGACACGGTCGCGGTGCGGTTTAGCGTAAATTCAGGTATAAATACTACCGAACCACTAAACCATGAGTTTATATTTCTGATAAAGCCTGCCGACGGGTATGTCGCTGTGTTAAACGAAGTTCCGTTGTAATAATTTATTGTCGAGGCATCGCTACAGCCAGTTATTGTGTCGGTTTTAAAAAATATATACCGATTACTTCCGCTTGGTATCGTTTGGTAACTGGCGTCACCGTCAATGAGTGTTGAATAGGTGTCATTGGTGTAGAATTTTCCACCGATGACGGAAACACCTCTGTAGCCCTCTTGCGGTATAGGAACGACAACCGCGCGGATATTTCTTTCACGGTCTAAAGTCAAATTAAATGTTTGAGTTTGCGAAAGCAACGTTTGAGTAATACCGTCAATCCAACAAATGAATCGTTCGCCGCTATCAACGATTGGAGCAAGAGTAACTTCGCTACCTAAAGAATAATACGCTTCTGTTTCATCTGTTGCCTCTCCGTTGACAGAGATAACCCTGCTATCGGTCAATAAAAGGCGTTTGGTGCTTGTATAGTAGGCTCTAAGATAAATATCTTCGTTTACGGTGAAAGTGTAAGTGCTTTCCGCGCCCGCAACTTCTTCGCCGTTTTGCCGCCAAAAATCAAACAATTTGCTACTGTCGGTTCTGTTATTTGCAACTGCTGTTGCCGATGTGCCTTCTTCAAACCAATAGTAGCCGTCCGTGTCGGGTGTTTGCCCGCTTATCAAGCCGTTTTCGACCGATACGCGGTATCTTACCGGGAT
The DNA here is from genome assembly GCA_964368715.1 of uncultured Bacteroidaceae bacterium. Classification (GTDB taxonomy): domain Bacteria; phylum Bacillota; class Clostridia; order Christensenellales; family CAG-917; genus RGIG4097. Next base: position 17,888 of record CAYJCS010000006.1, read on the forward strand.
TATCTCATCTGAAAATACGGCAGTCAGGGTGACATTTGCCGCAATTGAAAACACGTATGGATTTGCAGTGACCGAAGGTGACGATGCATTTCCCACTTTCCAACCGTCAAATACTTTGCCTTCCGGAATAATCGCCGTTACTGTGACGGAAGCGTTAGGCTCAAAAGTCGCAGTTACGGCACTTTCATTCGTGCCGATATATCCGCCCGTGACAGAGACAGTGTATCTTATAACGTCGATATAAGTTGCAATCAAACTTATCGCGCGCCGGACAGTGAAAACATACGGATTTGAAGTGGATATAATTTCGGTAGAGCCAACTTCCGCCCAACCGGCAAAACGTTTTCCCTCGCTCGGTGCGGACGCAGTGACGCTGACCGACTCACCTGCGGCAAATGATGCGGAAGTCACGCTTTTGCCTGTGATTGTGCCGTTTTCCACAGTTATATCAAATTTTTGCGGTTCGTCTTCAAAATGTGCGGTCAACGTCATTGTTTTGTCTATATTGAAAACGTATGGATTGGATTCGGAAATCGGATCGGTTTGGGTGTCTTGTGTCCAATGAGAAAATACCTTGCCGCCGGGAACTGTCGCCGAAACGCTGACCCTTGACATAAGGCTGAATACAGCTTCGGAATTTTCCGTATCTGTGACAACCCCGTTCACGACGGTAAGTTTTGCCTCGCTGACAATCGTTCCTCCGTCTTGAGGTTCGTATTTTAAGTTTGCACTACAGGCAAAAAAGGTCGCTAATATCAAAGCAACGAAAAGGCAAAGCAATATCGGGCGTAAGTGTTTCAAATTCATATTACTCCAAAGCATCGGCAACAAGGGCGACGTTGTAATCTCTTATTTTTTTGTTTACTCTGTTGTTGAAGTCACCTTCGGAACAGTTCACATAGTCCACCTGAAAAACAGGCATTGTTTCGAGCCAAAAATCAAAGTTTTCGTTGTCAAGCATCGCAAGGTTGTGTTTTTGCGCAAACTTGAGCAGTGACCACTCGCCTATATCGGCAAAAATGTCCTTGCCGGACATACAGCCTTGCGTTTGGTTCATACGTATTTTATCGTCGTAGTCGTCTACAGAAGAAATCATATTTGCGGTTTCGTTTATTTTTTGAATCAAAACTTTGCTTCCGAGGCGGCTGTGCCAAACGTGTGTTGCACAAGCGTCCATATCAAAATAACTTAGATGTGTGTTAACGCCTTCGTATGACGCTTTGTATATCGTGACGTCGCGGCGGTCAAACAGTACCGCACCCGCTTTTAAACCGTTATCGGTAACGTCGTTGTATCTTAGTCCTCCGACCCTTACTCCGCCTGTGCCTTTGTCAAAGGTGTCGACTTCACCGTAGTTTACATAATCGTATATGGTCTTGTCGTTGTAGCGCACGGTATCAAGATAGTCATGGAAGGACGCGTAAGTTGCGTCTCCGAAGTATAAAGGTTGAAAAAGCAAACAAACGATTTCACCGGGGTGCGTGTCCAAAAACTTCAAAACATCGAGCATATGGCTCTCGATAGTGCCGCAAATATGCGCGTGTGTGCCATACCAAACACCGTCGTAATTTGTGTACTTGATATGTAAAAATCTCGCGCCCTGCAACAGTTGCTGTCCAAGCCCCACTGTCTGCGTAATGCCGTAGCGGTATTGCAGTCCCGATGTCATAAAATCAATTTTGCCTATAAAAGTCGCCTTTTCAAAAGGATCGAGGGGACTGTCTGCATTAAGGTCGGCGGTAACGGCGTCGTGAGAACCCAGCATTGCGATGTCCACGAGCCGCGGATTTGCAACGTTTATACCTTCAATATCGGCCAAAACCGTGCCGTATAAACCGTTGTTTTCGCCGGTGCCATTGGTGCCTAAATTTGTTACGTTTAAAACTACGGAAAGAAAAACTGTAATGACAATAATTGCGGATATAAACCCCAATAGGAGTTTGATAAAGATGGATTTCCGCGCCGCAATGTCTTTTTTGTCTTTATCGACCTTGTCGGCATGTCTACATTGTCTTGAGTAAGGCATCGTTTTCCCCATGTATCTTTAATACTGTTCTATTATAACACATATACGCGCGCGTTATCAATATACAATTTTGGTAGTATTTTCATTTGTTTTGGTAGTATTATGAAAAATAAAAGAAGGCAACGCCTTCTTTTTTATTCTTTATAATTCGAATATCTTAAAATCCAATAGACTGTAGTTTTATAAATAAATATCGGTTAAAAATCAAAATCACGCCGGTATTTCAAATGGAAAAGTTGCTACTCCCGTAAGAGCTGTATGCGTTTTGAAATTTACCCATTCGTTTTCATAATTTGAAGAATCAACACGTGTGTTGGACGTAGAATAATAAATAT
>CAYJCS010000007.1:0-19375 GCA_964368715.1 uncultured Bacteroidaceae bacterium
TGAAGCGTTGCTAATTATTGCTGACACAAACTATCTTTATATCGTGTCGGGCAGCGGAGAAGTAATCGAGCCCGAAAGTGGCATTTGCGCCATTGGCAGCGGCGGAAATTATGCCCTTGCCGCCGCGCGCGCTCTAGCCGCAGCAACCGATTTGTCCGCACCCGAAATTGCGCACCGCGCTCTTAAAATCGCAAGCGAACTGTGCGTTTTCACAAACGACCACATCACCGTGGAAACGGTATAATTGACTTGAAAACGGCACTTCGTCGGCAGTGGCAAAAACACAATGCCGTTCGAATGCCAACAATGCGCACTTGAGCAAGCTTGGCGAACAACGCACTCGGATAAACCCAAACAATTTATCCAAAAACAAAAATGAGGTAAACAATGATTGATAATCTCACACCAAAACAAATAGTTGCGGAATTGGACCGCTATATAATCGGGCAGGACGAAGCGAAAATTGCCGTGGCAATCGCGCTTAGAAACCGTTACCGTCGCAGCAAGCTCTCCGAAGAAATGAGAGAGGAAGTCACGCCCAAAAACATACTCATGAAGGGGCCGACGGGTGTCGGTAAAACGGAAATTGCAAGACGTCTTGCAAAGATAGTAAAGGCGCCTTTTGTCAAAGTGGAAGCCACCAAGTTCACCGAAGTGGGTTATGTTGGACGCGACGTAGAGAGCATCATACGCGACCTGGTGGAAGTTTCAATCCGTATGGTCAAGGATGAAAAAATGAAAGAAGTGCTTCCAAAGGCAACTGAAAACGCAGAGAAGAAACTTGTGGACATCGTTCTTCCTTTGCGCAAACAAGGTCCCGACGCAGGCGAAAAATCCGATGCGCAACTGCGTGAAGAACTCCTTGCGGATATAAGAGCGGGACATCTTGACGGCATCACAATCGAAATCGAAATGAAACAACAGCCAAAGCCCGTGTCAATTCAGCCAAACGGCGCAGGCAACGAGATTGACTTAGGCAACATATTCAATATGTTCGGCGGAGCACAACAGAAGAAAAAGCGCAAACTTACCGTCAAACAGGCTATGGAGTTTATCACCGCGCAGGAAGCCGAAAAAATGACCGATCAAGATTCTGTCGTTATGGAAGCGTTGCAACGTGCGGAGCAGGACGGAGTAGTCTTCCTTGATGAGATTGACAAAGTGGCGGCAAAAAGCGGCCGCGACCAAGGTCACGACGTGTCGCGTGAAGGCGTACAGCGCGACATTCTGCCGATTGTTGAAGGCAGTACGGTGCAAACCAAATACGGTGCGATACGCACGGACTTCATTCTGTTTATCGCGGCGGGCGCATTCCATATGTCACGTATGGAGGACCTTATACCGGAACTTCAAGGGCGTTTCCCGATACGCGTTGAGTTGGATAACCTTTCTCAAAAGGATTTTGTCCGCATTCTCACCGAGCCGGATAATGCCGTATTAAAACAGTACACAGCACTTCTCGGAGTGGACGGAGTTACTCTGTCTTTTTCCGACGAGGCCATACAAGAGATTGCAAGAATTGCTTTCACCGAAAACGAAAACAGCGAAAATCTGGGCGCAAGACGCCTTCATGCGGTGCTGGAACATCTGCTGAAAGACATTCTTTACGAGGCGGACGACAATGTCACAACCGATATAAGCATTGACAAAGATTATGTGACAAATCATCTTGCAAAGGCTCTGAAAGAGAATAATCTGCAAAAATATATTCTGTAGGGGAAGATATGATAAATATTCCAAAAGGGACCAAGGACATGCTTCCGCCGGAGGCATATAAGTGGCATTATGTGGAAGATGCCGCGCGTCGTACGGCTGCGCTTTTCGGCTTTAAAGAAATCCGCACTCCGATGTTCGAGCACACGGAACTGTTTGTCAGAGGAGTGGGCGAAAGCACGGACGTGGTCAACAAAGAAATGTACACCTTTTTGGACAAAGGCGACAGAAGTATAACCCTGAAACCCGAAGGTACGGCAGGAGTTGCGCGCTCCTTTGTGGAAAACGGACTCTCTCAAGGTTTGATACCCCTCAAGGTATATTACATCGCCCCGGTGTTTCGCTATGAAAGACCGCAAAACGGAAGACTAAGAGAACATCACCAGTTCGGCGTGGAAATGTTCGGGAGTGAACTGCCCAAAGCCGATGCAGAAATCATTTTGCTTGCCTACACTTTTTTGAGAGAAGTCGGGCTATCCAATTTGACGCTCAATATCAACAGCATAGGTTGCAAGGAATGCAGAAAGGCTTATAACGCCGCACTCAAAGAATATATCGGCGCAAATCTTGACTCTATGTGCCCGACGTGCAAATCGCGTTTTGAAAAAAATCCTCTAAGAATACTTGACTGCAAAGAGGAAAAATGCCGCAAAATAACCGAGGGCGCACCCGATATTTTGGACTATCTTTGCGACGATTGCAAATCGCATTTTGAAGGCGTAAAAGATGAATTGACCGCGTTAGATATTCCGTTTGTCGTCAATTCCAAAATCGTAAGAGGTCTTGATTATTACACTCGCACGGTGTTTGAATTTGTGTCCGACGAAATCGGCGCGCAAGGCACTGTCTGCGGCGGCGGTCGCTACAATCACCTTGTTGAAGAAGTCGGTGGAAAAGCCACACCTGCGGCAGGATTCGGGCTAGGACTTGAAAGATTGCTGATGGTGCTTGAAAACAGCGGCAAACTGAATGCAAAAGACACAGCGACAACAGTCTACATTGCGCCCTTAGGCGAAACAGCTTCAAAAAAGGCCTTACCTTTGGTAAAAGAATTGCGAGCAAAGGGAATCAGCGCGGAAACCGATTTGATGGAAAGAAGTGCAAAATCTCAACTTAAATATGCCGACAAGCTAGGAGCAGAGTACGTTATAGTAATCGGTGACAATGAAATCGCCTTAGGAAGAGCGTATGTAAAAAAGATGTCCGACGGCAGTGTGAAAAACATAGAAATTGATAAGTTGGGAGAATATTTTACAAATGACTGAACGTGGAGTAGTCGTAAAAGTCAAAGGCAATAGAGCAACGGTTCGCTTTGACAGAAAAAGCGCGTGTGATTCTTGCCATATGTGTGCCGTAACCAAAGACGGAATGAAAGTTGAAGTGATGCTTGAAAACAATCTTAACGCCTCTGTGGGCGACACTGTGTGCGTCCAGATGGGGGACAAGTTTGTGTTGACATCGGCTGTCATCGTGTATATAATACCACTAATACTTGTGGGCGCGGGCATTGGTATCGGCACACATATTAGTGATCTTGCGCAGATACTTTTTGCCTTGGGCGGATTGGTTGTCGGATTTGTAATAGCATTTTTGCTGGACCGTTTCGTAATCAGAAAAAAGAAAGGATTTTATCCGGTTATGACTGAGATAAGTTCAAAAATCAACACCGAGGCCGTAACAGGCGAAGATAAATAAAGACCAAGAACAGAGGTTAAAATATGAGTGAAAAGTGTGTAGTGTTCACAGACGAAAATTTTGACGATTATCTTAAAAACAACGACGTCGTAGTTGTGGATTTTTGGGCGAACTGGTGCGGACCGTGCAAAATGGTTGCACCCGTCATTGAAGAAGTAGCCGCAGATTTTGAGGGCAGAGTGGTTGTCGGTAAAGTTGACGTTGACGAGTATCCCGCACTTGCGGAGAGGCTCGAAATCATGTCGATACCTGCCATATTCATTTTCAAAGCAGGTGAAGTCAAAGAAAAGATGATTGGATACCGCCAGAAAGTGCAAATTGACGCCGCAATAGAAAAAGTCTTGTAGATTAATGCCCGCAACTGCGGGCGTTTTTAATTTACGAAGTGGGAAAAAAGTAATACAATAGATAAGACAAACCCTATTGCAATTCAACAAGACATAAAATTTCAGAGCAAAGAGACGCTAAGAAGCATAACAAAATCAAATTCACCGCATTAGAATTTGAAAAAACACGAAGATTTATTTAAGGAGTTTTATATGATAGATCTAAAGAGTATCCGCGAAAGCGACGTAGAGCTATACGATTCCATGGTCAAAGAACTGAATCGTCAGCAGTATAATATCGAACTTATTGCCAGCGAAAACATTGTTTCATCGGCAGTCATGGCCGCTGCAGGCACACACCTTACAAACAAATACGCCGAAGGATATCCGGGGAAACGCTATTATGGCGGTTGTCAATTTGTGGACACGGCGGAGACTCTTGCAATCGAGCGCGCAAAACAGTTGTTCAACGTCAAATACGTAAACGTGCAACCTCACAGCGGCTCAAACGCCAATTTCGGCGCATATTACGCACTGCTTAAGCCCGGCGATACAATTTTGGGTATGTCACTTGACGCAGGCGGACATTTGACTCACGGCGCCAAAGTCAATCTTAGCGGCAAGGTATTCAATTCCGTCACCTACGGTGTCACCGCCGAGGGCAGAATAGATTATGAACAAGTACGCGCTCTGGCTCTTGAAAACAAGCCCAAAATGATTGTGGCAGGCGGCAGCGCATATCCTCGTATTATTGATTTTTCCGCCTTCAAACAAATCGCCGACGAAGTCGGGGCATACCTTATGGTTGATATTGCACACATAGCCGGTCTTGTCGCGGTTGGACTTCATCCTACGCCTGTGGGTTATGCCGATATTATCACCACCACCACGCACAAAACTCTGCGCGGACCGAGAGGCGGTATGATAATGACCAACGACGAAGAGATTGCAAAACTTATCGACAAATCCATCTTCCCGGGAAGTCAGGGCGGCCCTTTGATGCACATTATCGCCGCAAAAGCCGTTGCCTTCAAAGAGGATTTGCAACCGGAATTTAGGGCATATCAACAACAAATTCTTGACAACGCGCAAGCACTTGCAAAAGGTTTTTTGGACAGAGGACTTAAACTTGTCAGCGGAGGCACGGACAACCATTTGATGCTACTTAACCTTGTCGGCACAGGCGTTACGGGCAAACAACTCGAACACTGGCTTGATGAAGCGCACATAACCGCCAACAAAAACGCCATTCCCAACGACCCCGAAAAGCCTTTTATCACAAGCGGAATACGCATTGGCACCCCCGCTGTCACCACTAGAGGTATGAAAGAAGCGGACATGAAAGTTATCGCTGACTGCATTGCCGACATAGTCGAAAAAGGTGAGGACGCCATTCCCGAAGTAACCGAGCGCGTTATCGCTCTATGCAAAGCACACCCGATTTACGAAAACGACGTAATAATGTAAAAGATCTAATCAAAATTTATTTAATCCGCTGACACCGTCAGCGGATTTTTTTTATTGTATTTAATTTAATTTTTGAGCTTACCCGTCGATGTTCAAGTTGTATAGCTTAGTTTCATTAAATATTTTTCAACATATTGATAAGCGTGCGCAACTTCGCCATTTGTTCCGCTGTCAAAAAACCTGACGCGTTTTTGTAAAAGCTTTCAAGGTCTTCGGGTTTAAGCGTGCCGTTTTGACGCATACCGCCGGCGGTTTTCAATAGTTCCGACATAAGTTGCGTTTCGTCCATATTTGAGTATTTGTTAAAACTGTCGGTAGCAAGGCGCTCAAAATCTTCTTTTGAGTTATTGCCGCTTTGACCGTTTCGATTTGCCCCGTTGCCGTTCCAACCGCTTGCACTTTGATCAGCGCTACGCTTTGTGCCGTTGCTGTTCCAAGAGTTTGAGTTTTGATCGCTTCGGTTTGCCCCGTTGCCGTTCCAACCGCTATTGTTTTGGTTGGAGTTACTCGAATTATTATTTTTCCCGTTATCGGGATTGTCCCTTTCCCAAAAATTCATATTTCCTCCGTCACGTCCATAATATGCGGTCATATATTGAAGGTGCAGGTGGGATATGAACTTTGACATAAATACTTTATCGATGCTCGCCGGCATGATGGGCGGCAAAAACCCAAATTCTGGTGCAGGCGGCGGTATGCCGCAAAACGGTGCTATGTTGGAAACGCTCATAAAACTCGTGTCGGGCATGAACGGAAACGCAGCAAGCGGATTTAATGACAACGGCAATAGCGGCGGCGCAAACAATATGCTTTCCGTTTTGCCGATGCTGATGTCGCTGTTTAACGGCAAAGGCGCAGGAAAATCATCTTCGGACACTGAGAAAAGCGCTGCGCAAAACTGCGAGGTCAACGAAAAGCCTTATTCGGACGAGCAGAATAACGACACAAAAAATCCTCGTGGCAATTATGAAGATAACAGCGACGTAAACGTAGCTCGACGTCCGTACGAGGATTATTCAAGACATTCTTCGAGAAACCGATTCAGCGATATAGAATTTGCGGGAGCGGAAGTTAGTTACATAATGGCAAAATTACTGAGGACGGCAAAGTATGAAAAACGTTGATTTAGGACTTGTTGACATTCTCGCCGTCCAAGAAAAAACCAAGGCTTTGGTTCGCGTAAAAAATCTTTTACATCTAAACGCAATCGAATGTTCTTTTCCCGTATGTGCGACTTATCCTTTTATCCGTTCTGTAGTTGTGGAATGCGACATTAACGCCGTTGAAAAGCTGTCAAAAATGAGCGAAGTAGAGCACGTTTTTGCACAGGGCAGAGTAATGACACTTGAAGAAAACACCGCGTTAGATACCGAAAAAATCAATGATATAAGAACACAGATTATCGAATCTTACTCCGTTGATAAAATGCTTAACGGAGAGGGGGTCACTCTTTGTGTTATTGATACGGGCGTCGCTCCGCACATCGACATATGCATGCCCAAAAACAGAATAAAAGGCTTTTACGACGTCGTTGGGTCAAAAGAATATCCCTACGACGACAATGGGCACGGAACTTTTGTCGCGGGCGTTGCGTGCGGAAACGGAATGCTGTCGGGCGAAGGAGTTGTCGGCATCGCGCCAAGGGCGGAAATCGTGGGTATAAAAGCAATCGGCGCAAGCGGACAAACGGGAACCTTCAAAATCCTAGACGGCATGCAATGGCTGTTTGACAATCATAGAAAGTATGGCATAAAAGTGGCATGTATGAGTTTTGGCGCAGATCCGTCCGAAAGCGCAGACCCACTGAAACTTGGAGCGGAAATGCTTGTAAAAAGCGGTCTGACCATTGTTTGCTCGGCTGGAAACAGCGGAGAAAACTCAATCAAATCGCCGGCCGTCAGTCCTGCTGTCATATCCGTAGGCGCGTGCGATTCCGACGGAACCGTGGCTGATTTTTCGTCAACCGGCATCTACCAGGGCGTGCGCCGCCCCGACGTATATTCGATTGGCGTCGGCGTAAAAGGTATTGACGCAGGCGGTACGCATACCATTATGACCGGCACTTCGGTTTCGGCTCCGTATGTTGCGGGAGCGTGCTGTCTGCTGCATCAAAAGTATAAAAATCTATCGCCCGCACTTTGTAAGTCCACGATAATCGCCGCATGTAAAAAAGTTAAAGGCATGAACGTGTTGCAGTTGTAAAATCACTGTTTAACCGCATTAGATTCTTGAAATCTATTAAAAATATTAAATAAAATATTTATGCTCATCGGCACCACCGATGAGCGATTTTTTAATTAAAAAAATTATCTGTGCCTAGTTTAGTTTCGACATGATTATTTCGGTTCTGGCGATAAAATCGTAAACGTCGCGCTCGGTATTATCTGCCCCCAAACTCACTCTTACCGCCCCGCGTTCCGTCGTGCCCAAAAATTTGTGAGTTAATGGAGCACAGTGCAGTCCGCCTCTAACTGCCACCAAATTTTCGGAATATGCGTCTGCGACAGTTCCGCTGTCCGCGTTTTTGAGGTTAAAAGATATTACTCCCGCCGTGGCGTCTTTTGTATAGACTTCAGCGTTTAGCGTAAGAAGAAATTGACGCACTTCATCTCCCAGCCGCTTTATTATCTCGGCGTTTTTTTGTCTGTTACCAAACGACCACTTTGCCCCTTCGTAAAGCGCGGCAATGCCTCCGCCAAACTGAGTACCCGCCTCATAGCTTTCAGGAGCCTCTGTGGGTGGTGTTACACTGTTTGAGCGAGTTCCCGTTCCTCCGTACATCATCGGTGACAGTTTAATGCTTTTGTCAAACAGTAAAAACCCCGTTCCCTGAACGCCGTGCAGTCCTTTATGACCGGGGACTGCCAGCATATCAATACCTGACTTCTCCGCATTGATTTCAACGATCGGCACACCTTGCGCACCGTCCACAATAAGTTTTGTGCCGTTAAATTTGCATATTTCGCTGACGTAAGACAAGTCAACCGTTGCGCCTGTGACGTTTGAAACCGCGCCGATAACACACAAATCGGCGTTTTTGAGCGCACTTTTCAATCCTTTCATTGAAACGGTGCCGTCGTCTTCTTGTTCTACAATAGACAGTTCTATTTCTCCGTCTTTAAAGAGTTTGAAAAGAGGACGAAGCACGCTGTTATGTTCGTTCGCGGTTGTAACCACTCTCATTCCTCGTTTGACAAAACCGAAAATCGCTAAGTTTAACGCTTCGGTGCAGTTTTTTGTAAAGACCAGATTGCAATTTTTGCCGCCAAGTTTTTCAAGCAGATAAGTGCGGCAGTTTTCGATCTTGATTGCAGCGTCAACAGCATCCTTATGCCCGCTGCGTCCGCTGTTTGCGGAGTGCAAAAGGCTGTATTCTATCTCCTCGAAAACTCCGTCGGGTTTGTAGCGCGAGGTAGCCGCATTGTCAAAATAAATTTCTCTCATAAGACAGTATATGAGTTCCTTCTTTGCCGCTGTCAGTGTAAAAGCAGTCAGATTAAAAATCGAGAGAAATTTTTTCTATTTTTGAAAGCTCAAAAAGTCGCACGGTTTGATTGCCGCGTTTGAAACGGTGATTTAAATAAAAATTATTGCGGAAATTTTGGTCAATTTTTAAGTGTCGGACGGTCTTATGTAACACATAATCAACATATAAAATAAAGTATACTGTGAAGCGGATACATATAGGGAGGAGATATGAGAGAATTTTTTGTCGCGTTCCGCTCACGGTCGGACGCTGTCCGTTTCTATGAAGAATTGAAAGGATACCGCATTCCTGCAAAACTCATCAATACGCCGTCATCGGCGGGAATCGGCTGCGGTTTGTCGGTGAAGTTGCTATCGCGCGACCTGCCGCAAGCAAAAACCGTACTTTCAAGAAGCAACTATTCCTCCGTTGCCGGTTTGTACTATCTTGACGATAATGGCAAAGCCATTCTGATGTAGTAAAACCAACAATAATACCGATGACGGATATACGGGCCTCGCGCACAAGCTTTGTGCGCGAGGCTTTTTGTTTATATTTCCGTATTTTAAGATTTGTTTGTGGTTTTTGATATGAATTTTTCAATTTATTAAAACGTTCTTGATTTTTTAAACAGTCAAACAAACGCGCGCACGATATTGCACTTTTAACTGCATTGTGTTAAAATAAAACATTATGACAAAAGAAAACGCATTAGTGTTAAATCTGCTCCAAAAAATGCACCCAAACGCACGTTGCGAACTGAATTTCGGCACGCCTTTTGAGTTGCTTGTTGCGGTTATCTTGTCTGCTCAATGCACTGATAAACGCGTCAATATGATCACGGAGCAACTGTTTAAGATCGCGTCAACACCCGAAGATTTTGACCGTATGCCCACCAAAGAACTTGAAGAGAGGATACATTCGTGCGGCTTTTATCACAATAAAGCAAAGGCCATAAAAGAGATGTCGGCAAGCGTTGTCGCTCTCGGCGGAATGCCGCCTGACCGTGACTCGCTTATGAAACTCAGCGGAGTCGGGCGAAAAACCGCAAACGTAGTCTACGCCGTGGCTTACGGCGGCAACGCTATTGCCGTTGATACGCACGTTTTTAGAGTTGCAAACAGAATAGGCCTTTGCGACGAACCGACTCCCGAAAAAACCGAATTCGCACTTATGAAGGCGTTTGACGAAGACAAGTGGACAACGCTTCATCACTTGCTTATCTTCCACGGCAGATACGTCTGCAAGGCGCAGTCGCCGCTATGCAATGAATGTGAACTTCAAAATATGTGCAAATATTACACTAACAACGCAAAATAAGAACGCTTTGAGGCATTTTCAGAGATATTGACTGAGAAGATAAGATCTTACAATTAAAAGCGCAGAATTTCTAAGCCTTAAAACGTGTAAACAGCGATACATAACAACTAGAATTATAAAAGGGCGACAATGCCCAAAGGATACAAAACGTTAAAAAGATGGAAAACTACACATTAATTTCCAAGAAAAAACTTGCTTCAAACGTCAACGAATACGTGATATTCGCGCCTGCCGTTTCAAAGCATTGTCTTGCGGGTCAGTTTATCATTTTGCGCGTTGACAATGACGGCGAGAGAGTTCCATTCACTATCTGCGACTACGACAGAGAAAACGGCACGGTGTCGATTCTCGTGCAGGAAGTCGGCTTTACAACAATGAAACTTGCTCAGATGAAAGAGGGCGAGGCTCTTGCAGATTTGGTGGGGCCACTGGGTAACGCAACTGATTTGAGCGAGTTTAAAAGCGTGCTTTTGGTTGGCGGCGGCATAGGCTCCGCGGTTATCTACCCTCAGGCAAAACAACTTAAATCCGAAAACAAGAGCGTTGACGTTGTTATAGGCGCGAGAACCGAATCGCTTTTGATGTACGTGCCGCAGTTTAAGGATAATTGTGACAACCTATATCTTATAACCGATGACGGCAGCAGCGGCAAAAAAGGTTTTGTTACGGATATGATAAAAGAACTTGTGAAGAGCGGAAAGCACTATGACTGCGTGTTTGCCGTTGGTCCTCTCCCTATGATGAAATTTGTGTGCAGACTCACGAAAGAACTCGGCATAAAAACCGTTGTCAGCATGAATTCGCTTATGGTTGACGGCACCGGCATGTGCGGTTGCTGCCGCGTAAGTGTCGGCGGAAAGACAAAATATGCCTGTATCGACGGGCCGGAATTTGACGGTCACGAAGTGGATTTTGACGAAGCCATAGCGCGCTCCGGCATCTATAAAGCGCAGGAAGAGGTACACAAATGCAATTTAAGGAGGGCAAACGATGGACAAATCGGTTAGAAATCCCATGCCCACACAATGCGCGGATATAAGAATTTGCAACTGGGACGAAGTTGCTCTTGGATATACTCCTGAACTTGCAAAAAGCGAGGCGAACCGTTGCCTAAACTGCAAAAATGCGCCCTGTATGCAGGGTTGCCCCGTCGGCGTTCGCATACCGATGTTTATATCAAAGGTCAAAGACGGCGATATGGACGGCGCGGCGGAAATTCTTTTAGACGACAACAATCTGCCGTCGGTTTGCGGCAGGGTGTGTCCGCAAGAAAGTCAATGCGAAAAATATTGTGTGCGACGCGAAAAACTGGGCGGTTCCGTGGGGATAGGCTATCTTGAAAGATACGTTGCTGATTACGCGTTGAAAAAGGGCATAAAACGCTCTGAAAGCGTACCGATTGGCGCAAAAGTTGCCGTTATCGGCAGTGGTCCCGCGGGGCTTTCTTGTGCGGCGGACTTGGCAAAAGCGGGCGTTGAAGTCACCATTTTCGAGGCTTTGCACAAAGCGGGCGGCGTGCTTGTGTACGGCATACCCGAGTTTCGTCTGCCAAAAGACATTGTTCAAAAAGAAATCGACGCATTAAAGGAAATCGGCGTTAAAATCGAGCGCAATACGGTTGTCGGAAAAACCGTCTATATTGACGAACTCTTAAACGACTTTGACGCAGTGTTTATCGGTACCGGCGCAGGATTGCCGTCGTTTTTGAGAATAAAAGGCGAAAATCTATGCGGAGTAAGCTCTGCAAACGAATATTTGACAAGGGTCAACCTTATGAAAGCGTACCGTGACGATTCGGTTACACCCGTTCAGCACGGCAAAAACGTTGTGGTCGTGGGCGCAGGAAACGTGGCTATGGACGCGGCCAGAACCGCGCGCAGACTGGGCGCAAGCGTGACGCTTGTATACCGTCGCTCGCGCGTGGAAATGCCTGCCAGAGCCGAAGAAATTGAACATGCGGAAGAAGAAGGTATTGCATTAAAACTGCTCACAAATCCCGTGGAGATTTTGGGAGAAAACGGGCACGTAACTGGCATAAAGTGCATCCAAATGCAACTAGGAGAGCCTGACGCAAGCGGAAGACGCAGTCCTGTGGAAATCCCAAATAGCGAGTATGATATTGAATGCGACGAGGTTATAGTGGCACTCGGAACAACTCCCAATCCGATCATAAAAAACAGTTACCCCGCACTTTTGACTTCGCCAAAAGGCACAATTTTGGCAGACGAAAACGGTGCCACAAATATTGACAGAGTGTATACAGGCGGTGACGCGATGACTGGCGCGGCAACCGTGATACTTGCCATGGGCGCAGGCAAAAAAGCGGCAAAAGCGATACTTGACAAACTAAAAAAGTAAAAAACATTCAAAAAGCGACAATAATACTGACAAAGTTGCAGATTGGCAATAGGATAGCCTGAAATCTGAAAATACAAAATTGATTATCCAGCAGAAGATAGAAAACGCATAGACGTTTTCAATGGAGCAAATATGTTTCTCGATTATGTAAAAATATATATCAAAGCAGGTTGCGGCGGCAACGGCGCGGTGTCTTTTCACCGTGAAAAATACGTCCCAAACGGCGGCCCGGACGGCGGCGACGGCGGCAACGGCGGCGATATAGTGTTTAAGGCGGACAAAAACCTCAACACTCTTATTGATTTTCGCTACAAAAAACATTTCCGCGCCGTCGACGGCGAAAACGGCGCAGCAGCAAACTGCACGGGAAAAAGCGCGGAAAATTTGGTCATAAACGTGCCGGCGGGAACGGTCGTGCGCGACAGCGAAAACGGACAAATCGTGGCAGACCTTTTTGACGACGGAGAAACTTTTGTCGCACTAAAAGGCGGCAGAGGCGGAAAAGGAAATGCCAGATTTGCTCACGCACAGCGTCAGGCGCCGTCGTTTTCACAGCTTGGAGAAGCCACAACCGAGCATCAAGTCACTCTGGAACTTAAAACCATCGCCGACGTAGGATTGGTGGGTTTCCCCAACGTGGGGAAATCCACACTTTTGTCCGTGTTGACCGCGGCAAAACCCAAAATTGCTAATTATCACTTTACGACAATCAACCCAAACTTGGGCGTTGTGCAGATGTATGACGAAAGTTTTGTCATCGCCGACATTCCCGGTCTTATAGAGGGCGCAGGCGAGGGCGCGGGACTAGGGCACTATTTTTTGCGCCACATTGAGCGCGTCAGGCTGATTGTCCACATTATCGACATCAGCGGCAGCGAGGGTAGGGATCCCTACGACGACTATATAACAATCAACAAAGAACTCAAAACCTACAGCGAAAAACTTGCCGCTATACCGCAAATCGTCGTAGCGGGCAAGACGGATATACTTGCGGACAAATCCGCGATTTCCGATTTTGAAAAAAAGATTGGCAAAAGGGTATACGCCGTCAGTTCTTTGACGAGGGAAGGAATTGAAGAATTGCTAAAGACAATGAAAGAGTCGGTTGACGCACTGCCTCCTCCAAAACGTGTGGAATTTGACGAAACTTATGTTTTGGAAGAAAAATCCGATCAAAGCTTCACGGTGGAGCGCATGGACAACGGCAGTTTCCTAGTTGACGGCGGACTTGTGGAGTTTTTGACTCAAAACGTGACGATTTCGTCTCCCGATTCGTTTGCTTTCTTCCAAAAGGTGTTAAAAGACCGCGGCGTCATATCCGAACTTACCAAAAAGGGAATGAAAGAAGGGGATACGGTAGTCATCGGCGACATTGAATTTGAATGGATAGACTAACGATGACCGTGCTATAAGTCTTTGGTGGCAACAAAGCACGCAAGGAAACATAAAAAAGCACCTTGTTAAAATACACAGCAAGTAACAAGTAACAAGTGGCAAGTTTTGTATGTAATATCAGATAATTTGATATGTCAAACAATCATATGTTCCAACAGCGCTGGCAAAATTTCGTCTGCGCGTAATAGTTGTCCATTACGGACAAATTTGAGCGGTGACAAGCAGTCAATAAAAAGGAGGAAAGCATGAAAAAACTTGGTTTGATCGGAGGTGTAGGCCCCGCTTCGACTCACGACTATTACCGCTACATAATCGAAGGTTACAGAGCCGCACAAAATGACGGCAGTTACCCTGATTTTTTGATTGAAAGCATAGATATGACGGAGATGCTTGATTATATGTCAAAAAACGACTATGACGGCGTGGCAAAAATGCTTTCATCAAAGATAGAGAATCTATATGCCGCGGGCGCAGATTTTGCGGCAGTTGCCTCCAACACTCCCCATATCGTTTACGATAGACTAAAAACTCTCTCTCCGATTCCCATTTTGAGCATAGTTGACGCAGCGTGCAAAAAGGCACAAAGTTTAAAACTCAAAAAGGTTTTGATATTGGGCACGAAATTCACTATGACCAGCGGACTATATGACAAAATTTTCCCGCAATACAATATAGAGCCTATATTGCCGGTCGGGGAAGATATCGACGTTGTTCACAGCTGTATTTTTCCTAAACTTGAAGACGGGATTGTCGACAGTAACGACAAGAAAAAGCTTGTCGCTTTGGTTGAAAAATATCGAAATGACCACAAGATCGACGGCGTTTTGCTCGGTTGCACAGAATTGCCTTTGATGCTATCGCAATCGGATTTTTCTACATTATCGGTGCTTGACACAAGCAAAATCCACTGCGAAGCTATCGTAAAGGAAATGCTTAAAGACTGATTGCAACCGTATTATTTCTAAAATCAAATAGTTGAATTAATAAAACAAGCGTCCGATTTTTCATAAAAAAAGTACGCTTATTTTTTTTATACTTGAACTAACATTGACTGCGTGATTTATTTTTTTAAAACCGACCAACATAACGCAATTTTGCACATGGGCTACTATTTATTTACATAGCTTGAAGCACGTAAAATTTGAGGTAGTTTGTTTCTTCGGCGGCGAGAAGCGCGGGGTGATCGGGTGCTTGCGTCTTGATTTCTACGCATCTTACGATTTTTCCGCTTTCTTTTGCGGCTTCGGCCAGCATTTTTTCAAAAAGCGGTGCCGTCATATAGTGCGAGCATGAACAAGTTATCATAAAGCCGCCTTTTTCCACCAACTTCAATCCTAATATATTGATGTCTTTGTAGCCTCTATAAGCGTCATTGACTTCGCTTGCGCTCTTGCAAAAGGCAGGCGGGTCGAGAATGACAAGTCCAAACTTTTTGCCCTCTTTTTTGTAGTCTCTAAGCACTTCGAACACATCGCCGCAAACGGTATTAATATTATTTAAGCCGTTTAGAACCGCGTTTTCGGCAACGTTTTGCAATGCGTATTCCGAAATGTCGACAGCGGTTACTTCCTTTGCTGTTTTTGCACAGTTAAGAGAAAATCCGCCGCTGTTGCAAAAGCAATCCAGCACGCTTTTTCCTGCCGCATACCGACGTGCGGCAAAGCGGTTTTCTTTTTGGTCAAGATAATAGCCGGTTTTCTGACCGTTTTTCACGTCGACAGACAGTTTCAAGCCGTTTTCGGTTATTATGACCTTGTCAGGCACGTCACCGTAGAGCAGTCCGACGCGCTTTTCCAGCCCTTCTTTTTCTCTGACGGTAACGTCGCTTCGTTCATAAATACCTTTGGGAGAGCAGATTTTAACAAGACCGTCCACAATTTTTTGCTTGTTTAGTTCAATGCCAAGCGACAAACATTGCATCACCAGATAATCGCCGTATTTATCGACTATAAGAGCCGGCAAATCATCAGCTTCGGCAAAAACTGCTCTGAAACAATCGTCGTATCCAAGCGTTTTTCTGTAGTCAAAGGCGGCTTTGAGTCGATTTTGATACAAATTTTCGTCATCGATAAGATTTTCGTTATGCAGAAAAATTCTGACTAAAATTTTGCTCAAATGGTTTATATAGCCTTTGCCGACAAACTTGCCGTCGAAAGTGTAAACACAGGCCAGAGAACCGTTTTTATCCTTGCCTTCAATACGCGCCGCTTCGTTTGCATACACCCAACTGTGGCCGTCTTTAATGCGTTTCTCTTCGCCCTTTTTCAAATACACAGAATACATAGTTTTACCTCAAAAGTATTTTAATCCATATATCAAAAAAACACAATTACAAAGGAATAATTGTGCTGTGGAAAGAGATTTTTTATGAAAATCTAAATATTAAGCTGCTATAAAGGGTTATTTATCGTGCGTGTATTCGTCGTTGGAGTCGGAGTGTATATTGTCTGCCGACAAGTTCTCAAACAGTTTTTCAGAGCCGAAACTGCCTCTTCCAAGCGGAGTCAGCGTCAAAATTGCCATAAGCAGAGAAATTGAGCCGAAAACCAAGTAGTAAATCTTTAGCGGCGTTAAAAAAGCGACAGCAATAAGCAACGCTCCCGAAAACATATAGTTCTTTGTATTGGTGCGCTGAAAAATACCGTCGATAAGGGCAGAGAAGGAAAACTTTTTCTTTTGCGGTTTTAAGTCGGGCAGGGCGTTGTTCTTTTTAAGGAAACGGAAAATAGCGCGAATTCTCACAACCGTCAGTCTTACGTCGCTTGTGGAAATGATGCTTGCGGCTTTTCTGTCCATGCCTCTTGCAAGCACGAAAATGCGTTTTCTTTTTTTCTCCAAGGCAAGAGAAAGTATATTTCCAAGGTCGTTAAGTCCAAGCGGTGAAAAGCGGAAAGCGGCGACAATTATGCTGTCTTCAAGCAATAAATAGTTGTCACCATTCTCGAAATCGTCGTTTTTTAGAATACTTTTGACAATATTTATCAAATATTTGCTTCCTTTCACCGAAAGTTCCAATGCAAGTCTGTCATAGGAATAGGGCTTGCCTTTTGCTTTTGTGACGTATCTAAGTGTGATTACGGCGATTGATGTCAAGGCACAAGATAAAAGTATCGGATAGACCCACTTGTCAAACAGCAAACTACTCCACACGAGTGTGAGCAAAAAAACTGCAATAGTAAGCACAATATAATCCAAGATACGCGACATAATGGGATTATTGCCTGACTTAGAAAATTTACACTCAAAATCGTTTTATACCCTTGTAAGAAGTTTAAGTTTTTGGTACAATATACGTATGCTGACAGTATTGTTTGGCGGGGCATTTGACCCGCCGCATTCCGAACACACAAGGTTGTGCACCGCTGCTGTATCTGAGTTAAGAGCAGACAGACTGGTGCTTGTTCCCACTTATTTGCCGCCCCACAAGAGCGAGGGCTTTTTGGATTTTGAAGTGCGAAAAAATTTATGCGAAAAAGCATTTGCCTCGTGCGCAAAAGAAGTGATTGTGGACGGGATAGAATTTGAACGCAAAAGATGCAATTACACCTATAAAATTTTGCCGATTTTGAAAGAGAAATACGGTGACTGCGTTTATCTTATCGGCGGTGACAGTCTTCAGTTTCTTGACACTTGGAAAAACACTTCCGAAATTTTGGATATGTGTCCTATTGCCGCGGCAGAGAGAGCCGGTTATGACAGCGTTGAAGACAGCGCGGCGCGCATAAAACAAAAATACGGCAAAGGGGAGATTATTTCGATAAATTTCAAAGGTAAAGAAGTTTCTTCCGCCGCAATCAAAGCGCGGTTGTTTTTGGGCATGCCCGTGGACGAACTCGATTTTGAAATTTACGATTACATTGTAAAAAACAATCTGTTTAATAAGTTCAAATCATCGGTTGACAAAATTAAATCATACCAATCCGACGACCTATTCGACCATACCCAAAACGTAGTTTTGAGAACCGTAGAATTAAACAGCGAGCATAATTTAAAGCAAGACTTTGTGAAATGCTTCACTGCCGCTCTTCTTCACGACAACGCCAAACAGCGCAAATCGCTTGACGGGCTGAACGTGCCAAACGATGCTGTTGACACCAAAGTGTTGCATCAGTTTTTGGGAGCGGAAAAGGCAAAGCGCGATTTCAAAATTAAAGACCCCGAAATTTTGTCGGCAATACGCTGTCATACCACCGCAAAGCCTAATATGACAACCTTTGAAAAGTTGATATACGCCGCAGACAGCACCTCGTATGACAGAAATTATGAGCCTATACCTGCATTGAGACGCGCCGTTGACGAGGATTTTGAGCAAGGTTTTTTGGCAGTTTTAAGTTACACTTACAACAAATTGTTGGCTGACAAAATGCCCATATATCCGCTCACTGTGGAAGCCGTAAAATTTTATTTGGGCGAAGATGCGGTAAAATAGAATTAGCAAATAAAAGCGTCTTATGTGCATAATTTGCACAATATATACCTAGGAGGAAAGATGGAATCATTAGAACTTAAAGACCTTATCTGCAAAGAACTTGACGACAAAAAAGCCGTGGACATCACCGTTTTGAACGTCAGAAATCTGACCGTCATCGCCGATTATTTTGTGATTTGTACGGGAAGGAGCAACAAACAGGTCAAGTCAACGGCAGAGTATTTGATCGAAAAGCTTGAAAAAGAAGACGGAGTCAAGTGCCTAAGACACGACGGCGTGGAAGACGGCAAATGGGCGGTGCTGGATTACGGCAGCGTGTTGGTGCATATCTTCAACGACGACACCAGAGTTTTCTATTGCCTTGAAAAACTTTGGACGGACGGAAACAACGTGGAATTTTACCGTGACGGGCAACTAACAACCAAACGCGGCTGATCAGCGTGACTTTGCAAGCGAAAGTAGGATTTGCTTTTCGACTTCGTCTGCATCCTCTATTCGGCGGAAAATTTCCATATCAAAGGTTACGATGACTTTGTCTTCACTTTGTGAACAAGCCGCGGCAACCTCTTTTCGGATTTTTTCTTTGATTTTGCGGCGCTCACTCGAAGAATAAACGTTTTTGATTACGGCGGCGACGACGACGTTGCCTTCGTATTCAAAGGCTCTTGCGGCGGCGACTTCTTCAATTGCCATTGCGCTTTGTGCAGGTGTCAAAACCTGATTTTCAATAACTAAATCACACACAAACCTATTATTGCCGTGCAATTTAGATTTATTCCATAACAAAACCGGTGAGGAAAATACAAAATAAACAATGTTTTTTCACTGCAAGACAGAGTTTATTACGCAATGAGCGATGCGGCTCACCCATATTAGCGTGCTTTTAACGCGCGTAAGAGCTGAGTCCAAAAAATCG
The DNA here is from genome assembly GCA_964368715.1 of uncultured Bacteroidaceae bacterium. GTDB lineage: Bacteria > Bacillota > Clostridia > Christensenellales > CAG-917 > RGIG4097. Next base: position 19,086 of record CAYJCS010000007.1, read on the forward strand.
AAGTATACTGCGTACTTTTAGTTTCCGAAAATTCGGACATAATGCAAAGTGGTATAAAGGTTAATTCAAATTATCCTAATAAAGCAAAATTATAAAAATGCTTTGCAGGTTATTGACTTCGGGGCTGAGGCACGCTACAATATGAATACTTCGAGGCGGGGTGCGATTCCCCACCGGCGGTTAAAGTCCGCAAACGCCAATTTGGCGCCGAGAGGGTGAAATTCCTTCGCCGACGGTACAGTCCGGATGAAAGAAGTTGCGCTTGCGCCATTTTCGCCTTGGAGAAAATC
>CAYJCS010000008.1:0-4058 GCA_964368715.1 uncultured Bacteroidaceae bacterium
GTTCCCTCTTTTACGTAGATTTTTACGTCAGCGGTATATCCGTTTAACAAAAGCAAATTTTCAATGTCCTCCTCCGTTGTAACTGCGTATGCGTCCGACGTTTTATCAAGAAATGTTTGGTCAATTGAATAAGTCTTATCGTCAAAGTTGAAATCGAAAGCGGTTTCGCCGATACCCGTCAGAGGCGATACGATCACAAAAATAACAAGGAGCGAAAACGCGCCGCGCACGTATTTCGTGGTCTGCCCTTTAGGCATGACAATCTGAAGCAGTATTCCAAGGGTTACAACACCCACTATCGACAACAGCCATGCAGACATATTCGCCCCCTATATAGCAGGATTGTATGTACCGATTATCAGCATCAATAACACAAAGAACATAAACCCTACTCCTGCAAGCGCAGTAACAAGCAAATTTAAAGAGTCCGCTACGGAACTCAACAGCTTTGACACACGCTCGTCGCCTATCGGTTCGACCAAAGCCGCCGTCAGTCTAAGGCACAAATTGTAGGCTACAAGTTTCAATAAAGGAAATAACACCACGGCCGCAAGTATCAGCGATGACGTATAGCCGAGAGCGTTTTTTACAAGTACCAACGAAGCCGTCACCAAATCAAACCCGTCCGATAGATAACCGCCCAAAATCGGGACATAACTTGACAGCGCAAATTTTGCGGCGTTGTAACTGAGTTTGTCCGCCACGCCGCCGGAAATCCCACCCGCCGTCAAAAACGCACAATACAAACCAAAAACTATTCCGATAAGCCAAGTCGCGCCTGAACGGAAAAGTTTTGGAAGTTTGGTAAGTTTCACCACGTCGGACATATTTCCGACAACAGAAAATATTACGCAGGCGATAAAAGCCGGAACGATGATTTTTGTGACAATGGACATAACTCCACTCGTCAGCGCCGCCATAAGCGGCTGATAGGTTGCAACGCCCGTCGCGCCGCCAAGAGCAGAAAGAGTGGTGAGAAGAAGCGGGAAAACCGCGTCGGAAAACTTTGCCAAACCGTCCATCGTGTCAACCACCGTTTGAACCGCCGACGTAATTCCCGTTATAAGGACAACAACCACAACAGAGTAGCAAACCACGTGAACGACGTCGGTTGTGGAATTATCCAAAAAATCGGATGTCATGCCGGAAAGCATACTTTTCAACAAACACACAACGAATATGGTGAGTAGCGCAGGCAACAGCCCTATGAAGTATTGCCCCAAGGCTTTTAGCAACACTTCAAAAAACGAATTAAAGAAGTTTTTACTGCCGCCGTTGATTGCATCCAAAAGCGCCCGCGAAACGCTTGATATAGAAAGTGCCTCGCGCTGCTCGGCATCAAGGCTCTTTAAAAACTTCTCAAAAGCGTCCAAATTCAGATTTTCCACCGCAGAAGCGGTATTTGAATGCAAATCGTCGTAAATATTGGTCTTTGGATCATCGGCGCAACAGACACTTTTTTCAAAAAATCCGCTAAATAGTAGCACTGTAGCGGTTGTTAAAAAAGCCGCTACGCAGAAAAGGCACTTTATCGTGCGTTTTTGATACTTTATACTCCTTTTTTGCAACATCATATTATTTTTAGGAGATTTGCGACGATTTCTATGAGTTTTGCGACAATGGATATGCTCATAAAAAATATCGTCAACTTCCCGCCGAACTGCAGTTTTGACGCAATTGATTCGCAGCCGGCGTCTGATGCAATCGAAGAAGAATACTCCGTAAGATACCCCACCCCGATAATTTTGAGTACGGCTCCGAATACTTCCTCGTCTACGCCGCTCTGTTTGACAATGGAGTCAAAAGTAAGAACAACGTCGCTTAGGTATCCTAAAAGGATAATCACCATAACCACTCCCGTTGCAAGAGTGGCAAAGACGGCGAACTCCGGTTTTGCTGTGCGCAAAATCAGCACAACCGTCACACCGATAAGAGCGATGCCAATAAGTTTGAAAATCATCAGTATAAAGAGAAGATGGATTTTACCGTATCAAAAAGACCGCCGATCATATCCATCACCAACACTATGACTATAATGAGTCCCGCTAGTGTGGCGAACAGCGCAATGTCGTCGCGTTCGCTGCGCTTCAAAATCAGGCAGACTATTGCCGTCAGCAAACCTATCCCTGCGATTTTTAGTATTATGTCAGTTTCCATATCTCACCCTAAGCGACAATCAGCAACACTGCAAGCCCAAGTAAAACAAGCAGTTTGAAATACATTCCGCCAAGGCGTTTGCTTTCCTCGGCGCACTTTGCTTTTTTGTTTTCAAATTCTTTGCCTGAAGTTGCAAGAAGCGATAACTGTTCGGACAGAGACGTTTTCCCAAGTGACGACAGAAATTTTATCATTTCTTTTTTCTCTTCAATTTTCAAATGCGCGACCTCCCATTTTTCCGAATCACGCACAAACTCTCCTTTTTGCGACATCGCAGTCATATATTCGCCAAGCATGTCCACAAACTCCCCTTTCCTTCCGGCTGAAAAAGATGAGAACACTTCGGGCAACGGAGTTTTTTTAAAGCCCAACTGAGTGGATACGGCAGATGTAAATTCCGCGGCATCCGAGTAAAAACGCTCTCTTGATTGATATCGGCGTTTTATTATCACCCCTATGTAGGCGCATACCATTGCGAGCAGTCCGCCCGCGATTAAACGGATAATGTCAATCACGTGTCGTAATATTTGTCACCTTGCCAACGGGATTTTTGCCAAGGGTGACGATTGTTTCCATAACTTCAAACAAAGGAGCAAAAATCCCGGAGCGACGTACGCTTTCTTCATTCCCCCCATGAACCGACGCAAAAACCTTAACTCCGCAGCGTATCATATCGCAGACGGCACTCACCTCTTCAAGGCGAAACAGTTCATCGGTGACAATGATGTCGGGGCTCATCGCTCTGACGCTGTTTTCGTATGCGATGGTTTTTGTCACACCGCTCACCACTTCGCAATCTCCGACGTCAAGTAGCGGAACTCCCTTGCTTGATGCGGCAAGTTCTCCGCGCTCATCAATGATAAGCACATTGTAATGTGAGGAAAACTGCCTTGCCATATCGCGCAGTAGTGTCGTTTTGCCCGCTCCCGGCGGTGATATTATGAGAGTGCTTTTAGGATAATCTTTGTTTACGGCCGTTAGCACTTTGTCTGCCGCGCCCTTGATCTCATGCGGAACTCTAACAACCAGATAGCCTATATTTTTAAGCGTCATCGCCTCGCCGCGTTCTGCCACGCCCTCGCCGCACACTCCGATACGCACGCCGCCTTTTGATAGATATCCTTTGACAAGTTGATCGTTGACGGCGTATACGGAAAAGTCGGAAGCGTAAGCAAGTATTCTTTCAATGTCTCGTGTTGTGACGGTGTAAAATGTTCCGCCGTCAAATTTTACGCGTTTGCCGCCCGTTGAAGTAAAAACAACAAGCGGACGCCCTACCCTAAAGCGAATTTCCGTGATTTCGCTTTCGGAAAAGTTCTCCGAAATTACCTGCGCCGCCGCGCCGTCAATCAATCCTCCGAACATACTAAAGGATATGAAGGCACAAAGCGGCATAATCAAATACCACAAAATATTACATTCTTCGCGCAAACAATTTTTATGCCGGCGCTTTAAAAAGAATTCATTCGCGTCGTTGCTTTCCAAACTTTTGAAATTTCCGCAAAAAAATTGCTTATACAAATGGAAAACTAATAAATCGGCGACCTATCTAATATGGAACGCGCGCGCGCGCGCGCGAAGAGCATATATGTTTTTTAAAAACATTCAATTTGGTATTTAAATACGCATAAAATCTCACAATCGACATGAGCATACTTAATCGTATGTGACTGCTGAGGGGAGAAGACTGACGCCGTTATTCACGTCATTGTTTTTATCGTATGTTAAACGGCAGTAAATCGATGAAGAGCGCGAAAGCGCCCCGTCAGGCAGACCGAAGCGTACTTAGCGTACGTGAGGGTTGGCTGTCGGAGCGCTGACAATGCTATTCGCAATTTAGTGTCGTTTATTTCTAAGCGCAATATTTAGATGCATAACGCGAAAGGCACTCCCAAGACGGA
>CAYJCS010000008.1:4158-13305 GCA_964368715.1 uncultured Bacteroidaceae bacterium
CAGGAGCATACTTAGCGTATGTGACTGCTCGGATTGGGGGTGCCTGACAAAGTTAAGCGCTAATAGTGCGAAGTTAAGCGCTAATAGTGCGATTTTCTAAGCGCAATATTTAGATGCATAACGCGAAAGGCACTCCCAAGACGGACAGGAGCATACTTAGCGTATGTGACTGCTCGGATTGGGGGTGCCTGACAAAGTTAGGCGCTAAATAGTGCGCTTAGGCGCGGGACATGTATTCGCCGGTGCGAGTATCAATTCTTATTGTATCGCCTTCATTGACGAACATAGGAACCATAATTTCATAACCGGTTTCCAAGGTTGCGGGCTTGGTGGCATTGGTGGCGGTGTTGCCGGCAACGGCAGGCTCGCAGATAGTGATTAGCAATTCTACAAAGTTGTCCGGTTCAACGGAGAACGGAGCGCCATTGAAGAACTTCATAGTGACGATGCCGTTTTCTTTGACATACTTCAAAGTGTCTTCGACTTGGGACTTGTTGAGCGGGATTTGCTCATAGGTGTCTTGATCCATAAAGTAATACAACTCGCCGTCGTTGTAGAGGTATTCCATCTTTTTGGTTTCAATGTGTGCGAGTTCAAATTTATCGGTTGGGTTGAAAGTCTTTTCCAAAACGGAACCCGTGACGACGTTTTTCATCCTGGTACGGACGAATGCGGCGCCTTTACCGGGCTTGACGTGTTGGAACTCAACGATGGTCATGATATTGTTTTCATACAAAAAGGTAACGCCCTTTCTGATATCGCCTGCCATAATTTGTGCCATAATAATTTCTCCTAGTAAATTTAAATTAGATTATCTTCAATTGTACGCCGTGACGGCTTAGTGGTTTACCCTCGCCCACGACTGTCATATCCTCAATTCTTACGCCCAAAACGCCGTTAAGGTATATGCCCGGTTCAATGGTGACCACTTCGTTTTTTTTCAAAATTTCCGTGCTTTTGGAATTTAGCGTGGGCGGCTCATGAATGAGCGTTCCCACGCCGGGCCCCGTGCCGTGGATAAAGTTGTCACCGTATCCGCAAAGGCTTATATATTCTCTTGCGATGCCGTCTACCTCGTTGCACTTTGTGCCTTCTTTTGCAAGAAACAGCGCAAGCGAGTAGGCTTCAAGCACGATGGAATATACGTTTTTTTGAAGGTCGTTTACTGTTTTATACGCAACTGTGCGGGTGAAATCGGAGCAATAGCCTTGATACAGGGTGCCCATATCAACAGTGACAAAGTCACCTCGACGCAGTTTGCGCGCGGTGGGTACATGGTGCGGTTCACAGCCGTTCTCGCCGAAAGCGACAATTGTGTCAAAGGACACGCCGCTCCCGCCGAGTTCCACTGTTTTGTCGTAAATTTTTGCGGCAATTTCCTTTTCTGTTACGCCTTCGACCAATTCATCCAAAATATAATCGAAAACATCGTCGGTTATTTTTACCGCTGTGCGGATTTTTTGCAGTTCGTCTTCTGTTTTAGACAGGTTACTTTGCATACTCCACGCTTCTGATTTCTCTTATTACGTTAACTTTGATTTGTCCGGGATATTCGAGTTCATTTTCCAATTTCTCGGCAATTTCTTTTGCAAGGAAAACGGTTGCGTCGTCGCCGACCTGTTCGGGCTTGACAATTACACGGATTTCCCTTCCCGCTTGCACGGCAAAAGTTTGATCAACGCCGTCAAAGGATTTTGCAATAACTTCAAGTTTTTCGATACGTTTGACGTAGTTTTCAAGTGATTCGCGTCTTGCGCCCGGGCGTGCACTGGATATTGCGTCCGCCGCTTGAACAAGAACTGCTTCCAACGTTTCGGGTTCAATGTCGTTATGGTGCGCCGCAATAGCATGAATAACTTCGTTGCTTTCGCGGTATTTCTTTGCCAGTTCGACGCCGATTTGCACGTGCGTGCCTTCAACTTCGTGGTCGATGGCTTTGCCTATGTCGTGAAGAAGTCCCGCGCGTTTTGCAATCCTAGGATCAATGCCCAGTTCCTGCGCCATAAGTGAGGCAAGGAATGAAACTTCAAGTGAGTGTTTGAGCACGTTTTGACCGTAACTGGTACGGAATTTAAGACGTCCCAAGATTTTGACAAGTTCAGGGTGAATGCCGTGAATACCGGTCTCGAACACGGCCTCTTCGCCGGCTTCTTTGATGGTGGTATCAACGTCTTTTCTTATTTTTTCAACGATTTCTTCGATGCGTGCGGGATGGATACGTCCGTCTGTTATAAGTTTTTCAAGTGTCAACCTTGCCACTTCGCGGCGGACAGGGTCAAAACTGGAAAGTGTAATGACGTCCGGGGTGTCGTCAATAATTAGGTCGACTCCCGTCGCAGACTCCAGAGCGCGTATGTTTCTGCCCATGCGTCCGATAATTCTGCCTTTCATTTCGTCGTTGGGCAAGGCAACGACGGATACGGTGTTCTCAGTGGCGTGGTCAGCCGCGCAACGCTGAATGGCTAAGCCTATAATTTCCTGTGCTTTTTTGACTGCATTTTCCTTGGCGTCGGCTTCTATGGCCTTGGCTTCACCTGCAGCACTCTTTTTCACGCCTTCAAGAAGGGCGTCTTTGAGTTCCTTCGAGGCTTCTTCTTTTGTCATGCCGGAAACTCTTTCAAGTTCCTTCTGCATCTTTTCTTGTGCCGTGTTTAGTTCGGCTTCGATGTCTTTTAAGCGGTCTCTGGCTTCGTCTAATGTTTTTTGCGATTTTTCAAGGTCGGCTGTTTTTCTGTCCAGCGCCTCGTCTTTTTTATCGATTGTTTCCTCTTTTTTGTCGAGGGATGCTTCCTTTTGGGCTAGGCGATTTTCCGTCCTTTGCCACTCAGTTCTGCGTTCCTTGGTTTCCTTTTCGAATTCCGCACGCATTTTGTTTTGCTGCTCTTTTGCTTCCAGAAGTCCGTCCTTGCGGATGTCTTTTGCTTCCAGGTTTGCTTCTTCGATAATTCTAGCCGCTTCTCTTTTCGCTAAACCGATTTTGTTTTGTGAATATGCTCTATATCCGAATAGTCCTGCTGCTAAGCCGACTATCAGCGTAGCAAGGGCTATACCAACAATTGGTCCGGCGGAGAGTACGGCAAGCATAGTGTTAATGCCTGTCATTACTGGCCTCCATATATATAATCAAAGTCTCTTTGACTCGCGCCTATACGTGCGCGCGCCATATCCGTACTTTGTTAGAAAATATTATACTCCTTACACCGACATAAGTCAATAAAAGAGCAATTTACAGTGCGAGTTTTTCTCTCACCTGTTTGTCGATTTCTTTTGCGATATCGGGATTATTTTTGAGATATTCGATTGTTTTTTCTCTGCCCTGCCCGATTTTTTCTTCTTTGTAGCTAAACCAACTGCCGCTCTTAACTACGATGCCCTTTTCTGCCGCAACGTCTAGGATGCAACCAAGGTTTGATATGCCCGTGCCGTATAAAATGTCAAATTCAGCCACTTTGAAAGGAGGTGCGACTTTGTTTTTGACAATCTTTGCTTTGATATGATTGCCAACGATATCGCTGCCGTCTTTTAACGCTTCGCCTTTTCTGATGTCGATGCGAACCGAAGCATAAAATTTGAGCGCTTTTCCGCCTGTCGTAACTTCAGGGCTGCCGTAGATGACGCCGACTTTTTCTCTTAGCTGATTGATGAATATGACTGTGCAGTTTGTTTTTGACACAATGGCTGTCAGCTTTCTAAGTGCCTGTGACATAAGGCGCGCTTGAGCTCCGACGTGGCTGTCGCCCATTTCGCCGTCGATTTCCGCCTGCGGGGTCAGTGCGGCAACGGAGTCCACCACAACGATATCTATAGCGCCGCTGCGTACGAGAGCCTCTAATATTTCAAGAGCCTGCTCGCCGCTGTCGGGCTGAGATATGTAGAGATTTTCAAGCACTACACCGAGTTTGCCTGCATAGAAAGGATCAAGCGCGTGTTCCGCGTCGATGAATGCCGCCGTGCCGCCGTTTTTTTGAACCTCTGCCACAACGTGAAGCGCGACGGTGGTTTTTCCTGACGATTCTGGCCCGTATATCTCTATTATTCTGCCCTTTGGTAGGCCGCCTATACCGAGGGCGGCGTCAAGCGTCAGACAACCCGTCGATATTGATTCGACGTGCTGTATGCTGTCGCTGTCCATCCTCATTATGGCGCCTTTTCCGTATTTTTTCTCGATTTGGGCGAGAGCCAAATCAAGATTGTGATTTTCTGCCATAGTTTATCTCCTTAAATCTATATGATAGCAGGCTATAATCTCAAGATGTCACCTCGCAGATATCTGACGAGGTAAAACAGCGCAAGATTTGCCGTTGCTTCCCTAATTTGATTGCGGCTGCCTTTGAGCCGCTGTTCGAAAACGGTGATAAAATCGCCGCTGCCGACTGCTATATAAACCAGTCCTACCGGCTTTCCTTCGTCGCCGTCGGGACCGGCTAGTCCCGTTGTCGCGAGTGCGATGTCCACCGGATGAACAAGAAGTCCGCGCACCATTTCGTATGCCGTCTCTCGGCTTACCGTGCCGTGCTCTCCGATAAATGCCTTTGTGATGCCAAGCCTGTTTACTTTGGAGCCGCGGTTATAGCATACGATGCCTTCGTAAAAATTTTCGCTTATGCCGGGGATTGACGTCAGCCTTGAACAAATTTCACCGCCCGTCAAACTTTCCGCCACCGCAAGTTGTTTGCAGTTAAGTTTGAGGAGTTTTGACGCAAGCGTTTCAAGCGTCATATCCTCCGCGCTGTAAACGTAATCTTCAAAACAGTTGTAAACTTGAGCCTTAATGCTGTCAAAATCCTCTTTTTTGCCCGCAGACGTCATAGTCACGCGCGCGTCAAGGCATTTTTCTTCAACATCAAACGTTATTCCTCTGCCAAGGAACTCGGTCAGTTTGAGGCGAATGTCGGCGGCGTCCAGGCCGCAGAGTTTGACAACTTCTTCAATCATCTGTACTTAACAAAGCAAACAGTACGTCGTATTCGGACGGAGTTAAGTTCAGTTCGTACCGTCCGGGATTGTATTCGCTTTGGCTTTTTAGTTTCCCTGCAGCCGCAAGCAAATCCATAACTTCGGCGGCGCGCAGTCTATGTAGACCCAGCCGCCTTTGCAGCGTTCCTTCGCTGACGTTGCCCATTTCCAAACCTAGTCTAAGTGCAGGCAACATCAGTGAAGTTATATAATTTTTGCCGATTTCGGCAAAATCTTTTTTGTCTTCTATCAGCGCATCCGAAAATACGTACCCTTCAGGGATTTCAATATCATTAACCTTGCGATATATATAGCCTTTCTTTCCTTTTTCCAACCTTCCGCTAATAAGCAAAGCAAAAACGACTTTTTGTGACGACGAGAGCGAAACTTTTAGTTTTTTGTCTATGGTTTTAGCGTCAAGACAGCCGTTTTTTTCGCCTAGCGCACACGCTAGGTCAAACATTTGTTTGTAGTTTATTTCTTCTTTCTCAGGCATATCAAAAATTATTTACCTTGGTTCAACATTGACTGTTTGGTTTTTTTGCTGTTGCTTCGGATTTTGCTATCACTATCTTCGTTATTGTTTTGTATCTTCAACTTTTTCATCGGATAAAAACACCTGTTTGTTTTTCAACAGATAATTCACGCCGGAAAACAACGTCATAACGCCGCCGACATAAAAAATCACTGTGCCGATCCAAGCAATCACGGGATGCAGTCCAGCAACAATCAAAAAACCGATTCCTAGATCAAGGCACCAAGTTTTGATTTTTCCGTAAATATCTGCGGCAAGCACCGTACCCTTTTTGGCAGCAATCGAGCGGAAGACACTTATCATAAGTTCGCGCGATAATATCAAACCGGAAAAGAGCGTGATTATAAGACGATTATAAGGGAAAATGTCCTGCCCCGCTCCGTGGAACACGAGCAAAAAGAGCATTACCACGACAACGACTTTGTCTGCGAGCGGATCAAGAAATTTGCCCAAATCCGACACCGTGTTGGTCTTTCTTGCCACCGCGCCGTCCACAAAATCCGTTGCGCAAAGCACGCTGAACAATATGCAACACACAATCATAAGCGGCATATAAGCGTCATAATTGCCATAAAGTAGCGCACCCGCCACATACAAGATGACTGTGGGAACAATCAAAACTATTCTTGCTATCGTAATTTTTGTAGCTGTTGTAATTATCACTTTACCACTCTCCCGACGAGGTCCATTCCGTCGGTTCCCGTTATCAAAACGTTGTAGAAACCGCCGATTTGCACTTCCTCGTCTGAACTGAATAATATCACATTATCTATATCCGGGGCCTGGAAATACGCCCTTCCGACAAAGCACTGTTTGTCATAGTCTATATCGTCGTATAAAACCTTGAAAACTTTGCCGATTTTATCCTTGTTATGTAATTTGATTATTTTTTCTTCGATTTTTCTTAGTTTTTCCGCGCGTTTTTGTTTTACTGAAGCGTCTATATGTCCGTCCAGTCTGTCCGCCGCAGTGCCTTCCTCGCGCGAATAGGCAAAAAAGCCCGCATAGTCAATGCCCTCTTCTTTAACAAATTGTTGTAACTCTTCAAACTGCTCTTCCGTCTCGTCGGGGAAACCCGCAATAAACGAAGTTCGTAGAGTTATGCCTGCCTTTTTTATCTTTCTCACAAGCGAAACGGTGCCGTTGTAGTTTGTGTGGCGGTTCATGCGTTTTAGCACCGCGCTTGATACGTGCTGAAGCGGCACATCCATATAATCGACAACTTTTTCTTCGTTTTTGACAAAGTCTATAAGGTCGTCGTCAACCATTTCGGGTTCAAGATAAAGCAGCCTAATCCATTCAAAATCCAACTTTTCGAGCGCTCGCACCAGTTCTTTTAGGTGTGGCTTGCCGTCAAAATCCATGCCGTAACGCGTCACGTCCTGGGCTACCAAAATAAGTTCTTTTACCCCGTCGTCGGACAGTTTTTGAGCCTCATTAAGCAAGTCTTCCATCTTTTCGGAGCGGTATTTGCCCCGTATCGACGGTATGGCACAGTAGGTGCAGTGATTGTCGCATCCGTCTGCGATTTTTAGATAAGCATAATGATAAGGTGTGGTCAAAATCCTGTCTGAGGAAAACGAATCTGCGCCTTTACACTCGCAATATTTTTCTCCAGTACTAACGATTTCAACCGCTTTTGCAATTCCGTCATAGTCGGCGACGCCCAAAAACGCATCGACTTCGGGGAATTCTTCTTGTAACTGCGCTAAATACCTTTTGGGCAAACAGCCTGTCACTATGATTTTTTTGCCTTTTTTGCCGTATTCGACAGCCGACAAAATCTCGTCTATTGCCTCGTTTTTGGCTTCAAGAGTGAACGCGCAGGTGTTGACGATAATGACGTCAGCCTCCTCTTCGTGTCCGACAAGCGTATGCCCTGCTTTAACAAGCCTAGCAAGCATTTTTTCCGTGTCTACACGGTTTTTATCACATCCCAGCGACACTGCGCCGATTTTCATTTTAGTTCTCCTCTTCGTTTTCGCGAAGCAATTCTTCAAATTCGTCTTCCGTAAGGTTGACTCTTGAGCGTTTGGGGTCTTTTTCGTCGGGAATAAGCACGCCCATTTCTTTCATAAGGTCGCCAATTCTCGCCGCTTTTTGCCAGCCTAAACCCAGTTTGCGCTGCAATGACGACACGGTAAAACTCTCTTCCATGCCAATACGCAGAGCGTCAAACAACTCCGGAGGCAGGCCTTTCTGCTTGCGTTTTTCTGCCTTGTCTTTGTCGTCCGTTTCCTTTTCTTCCTGTGCGTTGAAAATGGCGTCTTTTACCGTTGAATCAAAGAATGCGTCGTTATTTTTCTTGATGTAGGCAACAACCGCTTTGACCTCGCTTTCGGATATATACGCGCCCTGCATACGGACGGGAGTTGCGCTTTTTGGCGTTGTATAAAGCAAATCACCGTTTCCTAAAAGTTTGTCGGCGCCGTAAGAATCTAGTATCGTGCGGCTGTCCGGTCCTGACGTGACTTTGAATGCAACGCGGGTTGGCAAATTGTTTTTGATTGTGCCGCTGACAACGTCCACTGACGGGCGTTGAGTGGCAAGAATGAGGTGAATACCCACCGCGCGGGCAAGTCGTGCCAGTCTGTTGATTGAGTCTTCCACAGCTTTTTTGCCCATAGCCATAAGGTCTGCAAGTTCGTCCACGATGATGACTATGCGCGGCATTTTTTCAAATCCGTCTTTTTCACAGTTGGAGTTGTATTCGTCTATATCGCGGTATTTTTGTTCCGAAAGGAAGAGTATGCGGCGGTTCATCTCCGTAATCGCCCAGTTGAGAGCGCGGATAGCCTTGTCAACGTCGCAGATGATTTCGTCAAGCATCAAGTGAGGTATGCCCTCATAGACCGACAATTCCACTCTCTTGGGGTCAACCAAAATAAGGCGCACGTCGTCGGGAGACGCTTTGTAGAGCAAACTGATTATCAGAGAATTGATGCAGCAACTCTTGCCTGCGCCCGTCGCACCGGCGATGAGCATGTGCGGCAAATCTTTTATGTTGCAAAAGTAGTCTTGGTTGTAGAGGTCTTTGCCCAAAGCAAAGGTCGCGGGAGCGACTGCTTTGTTGAATTTGGGAGCGTCAATCATTTCACTCAAACGGACTATTCTGCGATGCTTATTCGGCACTTCGATTCCGATTGCGTTACGACCGGGTATCGGCGCAAGTATTCTTACGCTCTCCTCTTCCATCTTCATTGCAAAGTCTTTTTCAAGCGCGACAATGCTGCCTACGGTCTTGCCCTTGGGGAGCACAACCGACAGCGTATAAAGTGAAAAAGTCGGACCTTTCTTTATCTCAAGCACTTGTCCGGATATGCCGAAGGATTCCAAAACAAACAGCAAATCGTCCTTCTTCTTTTCCCAGTCTTCAACGTCCTGCGTTTCCAAAGTCGGGGGCAAAAGAAGATCCATAGGCGGAGCGTTGTACGGTCTTTTTTTGGTTTCCTTGGCGATTTCACGCGCGATAGACTGCTCTATCGAAACCTGAACAACGCGTTCCTTCGTGGTGTCGATATGCTCCATTTGAAGTGCTTTCTTTTCTGCCAGTTTGTCAAGCCTGTCTGGATTATCTCTCGTGAACGTAATCTTTCTGACAGGTTGCGAAGCGCGTTCTCTCATTATTGCGCTCTTTTCCGGCTCGCTGAGCGGCG